>NZ_JBICZB010000028.1:0-100422 GCF_043201815.1 Kitasatospora sp. NPDC048296 | reverse complement strand
GCCCGCCCGCGCCGCCCCCGGCCGCCGCCCCCCGCGCGCGCCCCCCCCGGCCCGCCGCGCCCCCAGCGCCAAGGCCACAGGCCTGGCGCTCCCACCCTCTAGATACTCGTGAGGTCGCCCACGGCCGAAGGCCCGGGCGACCTCACGATCCACATCGGGATCGCTAACCCACCGAGGAGTAGGCGATGATGCCGCGGCGCAGGCCGTCGACGGCCTTGCGGGCGGTCTTGCGCAGTTCGGCGTCCTCGCCGGCCGCGTCCTGGATCTGGCCGAGGACGTCGATCAGCTGCTTGGTCCAGCGGACGAAGTCGCCGGCCGGCATGTCGGCGTCGCGCAGGACCTGGTCCAGGCTGTGGCCGAGCGCCCAGCGGTAGGCGGCCCAGGCGAAGCCGAGGTCGGGCTCGCGCTGGCCGACGCCCTCGGCGGTGTTGATCCGGTGCTGCTCCTCCAGGGCGTCCAGGTGGCCCCAGATCCGGACCATCTTGCCGAGCGCCTCCTTGGCCGCGCCCTCCGGCACCCGGGGGGCGCCGGCGTCGTCGGACTGGCGCGCCTCGTACACCAACGCCGAGGCGCAGGCGGCGAGTTCAGCGGCGGCCAGGCCGCTCCAGACGCCCTCGCGGATGCACTCGGAGGCGAGCAGGTCGAGTTCGCCGTAGAGCCGGCCGAGCCGCTTGCCGTCGTCGGTGACGGTGTCGCCCCGCAGGTAGCCGAGGTCGGTGAGCAGCCCGCAGACCCGGTCGAAGGTGCGGGCGATGGTGTGGGTGCGGGAGCGCATCCGGCGTTCCAGCAGTTCGGTGTCGCGGTGCAGCCGGTGGTAGCGCTCGGCCCAGCGGGCGTGGTCCTCGCGGTCGGAGCAGCCGTGGCAGGGGTGCTGGCGCAGTTCGGTGCGCAGCCGGGTGATCTCCGGGTCGTCGGCGGCGGCCGCGCGGCCGCGCCGGAACCGCTCGGGCTCCAGGTGGCCGGCCTTGGTGCGCAGCGCGGAGGCGAGGTCGCGCCGGGACTGCGGGCTGCGCGGGTTGAAGGACTTGGGGATGCGCAGGCGTTCTATCGCGGCGACCGGGTGCGGGAAGTCGATCATCGCGAGCCGCTTGACCTGCCGTTCGGCGGTGAGCACCACCGGGCGCGGGCCGTCCTGGAAGTCGGGGTGGCGCGTGCCGCCCCGGCCGGAGCGGCTGACCGGCGGCAGGCCCGGGTCGAGGACCAGCGCGAGGCCGGCGAACTTGCCGGTGGGCACGTGGATGACGTCGCCCGGCTTGAGCTGCTCGATGGACTCGATGGCGGCCGCGCGGCGCTGGCTGGTGCCCTCGCGGGCCAGCTCGTTCTCGCGGTCCTTGAGTCGGCGGCGCAGCTCCATGTACTCGTCGAAGTCGCCGAGGTGGCAGGTCATCGACTCGCGGTAGCCCTCCAGGCCCTCCTCGTTGCGCTGCACCTGGCGGGCGATGCCGACCACCGAGCGGTCGGCTTGGAACTGGGCGAAGGAGGTCTCCAGCAGTTCGCGGGAGCGGTGCCGGCCGAACTGGGAGACCAGGTTGACGGCCATGTTGTAGCTCGGCCGAAACGAGGACTTGAGCGGGTAGGTGCGGGTGCCCGCCAGACCGGCCAGCGCCTCCGGGTCGAGGCCGCGCTGCCAGAGCACCACGGCGTGGCCCTCGACGTCGATGCCGCGCCGCCCGGCCCGGCCGGTGAGCTGGGTGTACTCGCCGGGGGTGATGTCGGCGTGGGTCTCGCCGTTCCACTTGACCAGCTTCTCCATGACCACCGAGCGGGCGGGCATGTTGATGCCGAGCGCCAGGGTCTCGGTCGCGAAGACGGCCTTGACCAGGCCCTTCACGAAGAGCTCCTCGACGACCTCCTTGAACCGGGGCAGCATCCCGGCGTGGTGGGCGGCGATGCCGCGCTCCAGCCCGTCCAGCCACTCGAAGTAGCCGAGGACGTGCAGGTCCTCGTCGGGGATGTCGGCGCAGCGCTCCTCGACGACGGCGCGGACCTGGGCGCGCTCGGAGTCCTTGTTGAGCCGCAGCCCGGAGCTGAGGCACTGTTGGACGGCGGCCTCGCAGCCGGCCCGGCTGAAGATGAAGGTGATCGCGGGCAGCAGGCCCTCGGCGTCGAGCCGGTCGATGACGTCGACCCGGCCCGGGGTCCAGACCCGGCCGGGACGGCCGTTGGGCATCGAGCGGCCCCGGCCGCGGCCGAAGCGGTCGCGGGGGTTGCGGTCCAGTTCGGAGCGGGCGAGCCGGACCAGCTCGGGGTTGACGGCCTTGCCGGGGTTCTTCAGGTTGTTCTTGGGGCGGCCGTCCCGGTCCGGGTCGGCGAACAGGTCGTACATCCGGTTGCCGGCCATCACGTGCTGCCACAGCGGCACCGGGCGGGTCTCGGAGACGATCACCTTGGTGCCGCCGCGGACGGTGTCCAGCCAGTCGCCGAACTCCTCGGCGTTGGAGACGGTCGCGGAGAGCGAGACGAGGGTGACCGACTCGGGGAGGTGGATGATGACCTCCTCCCAGACGGCGCCGCGGAAGCGGTCGGCGAGGTAGTGCACCTCGTCCATGACGACGTAGCCGAGGCCGTCGAGGGTGCTGGAGCCCGCGTAGAGCATGTTGCGCAGCACCTCGGTGGTCATGACCACCACGGGGGCGTCGCCGTTGACGCTGTTGTCGCCGGTGAGCAGGCCGACCTTGGCGGCGCCGTAGCGCTTGACCAGGTCGCCGTACTTCTGGTTGGACAGCGCCTTGATCGGCGTGGTGTAGAAGCACTTTCGGCCCGACTGGAGGGCCAGGTGCACGGCGAACTCGCCGACGATGGTCTTCCCGGAGCCGGTGGGAGCGGCGACCAGGACGCCCGACCCGGCCTCCAGCGTCTCGCAGGCCTCCAGCTGGAAGTCGTCCAGCGGGAAGTCGTACAGCTGCTGGAAGCCGTACAGGGCGGTGGCCTGCTCCTTGGCCCGGCGACGGCTGGCCGCGTACGCCTCGGCGGGGCTGAGCTCCTGGACTTCCTGGGGCTCTGGATCGGGGGTGTTCATCGCCGTCCGGGTGTGGTTGGTGTGATCTCGCATCTCAGCGAGAGGTTACCCGGGAGGAGTGACATCGATAGCACCGATTTCCGCGCCAGGAGATCACTCCTCTCTCAGATCCATAGTTGCAAATGTCTTCAAGTGATCGGGATATAGCCAGGTTCGAACGTCTCCGGTCATTCCCGGTGGAGTCCGGCAGTTGCTCCCTACCTTCGTGGTCACAGCCACCAACTCACGGGAGGACAGCCACGATGGCGAACCTGGAGACGTCCCTCAAAGAGGCCATGGGGATCGACGGCGCGATCGGCGTCGCCCTGGTCGACTACGGCAGCGGCATGGCCCTCGGCAGCCTCGGCGACGGAGGCGAGCTGGACCTCAACGTCGCCGCGGCCGGGAACACCGACGTGGTCCGCGCCAAGATGCGGGCGATGGAGATGCTCAACCTCCACGACAACGAGATCGAGGACATCCTGATCACGCTGACCCACCAGTACCACATGGTCCGGCCGATCACGACGCCCAGCGGCCGCGGCCTGTTTCTCTTCCTGGCGCTCAACCGCAACCGCTCCAACCTCGCGATGGCCCGCCACCAGCTCAAGCGGATCGAACTCTCGCTGGAGATCTGAGCCCACCGACACCAGGGAAGGGGGGCCTCGTGACGGTAGCGCTCTACCAGGCCAAGGCCGAGTTCTTCCGGATGCTCGGCCATCCCGTCCGGATCCGGGTGCTGGAGCTGCTCCAGGACGGACCGACGCCCGTCCGCGGCCTGCTCGCCGAGCTGGAGGTCGAGCCCTCCAGCCTGTCGCAGCAACTCGCGGTGCTGCGCCGGTCGGGCATCGTCACCGCCACCCGGGAGGGCAGCACGGTGGTCTACGCGCTGGCCGGCGGCGACGTCGCCGACCTGCTGCGAGCAGCCCGGCGGATCCTCACCGGGCTGCTCGCCGACCGGAACATGCTCCTCGCCGAGCTGCGGGCGGCCGGCGACCAGCCGTTCCCCGAGGCGGTCGGCGGTTCCGCGCAGCGACCGGCCACTCCTCGAAGTGTCCCTTGAGCTACTCCTTGAGCAGCTCCACCAGCGCGTCCGCGAGCCGTTCGTACTCCGCCGCCCGGTTGTACAGCTGGGCGCTGACCCGCAGCACCCCGCCGTCGGGCCCCGGCCGGACGGCGACCCGGATGCCGTGCCGCCGCCACAACTCGGCCAGCAGCGCCCGGACCTCCGTCTCGGTGCCGAACCGGCCGTCCGGCAGCCGCACGGCGCGCATCCACACCTCGGGCGACGCGGGCAGCGGCCGCAGGCCCGCCCGCTCGACCAGCACCCGCCGGCCGTAGGAGGCGAGGGCCGCGTTGTGCGCGGCCACCGCCTCCCAACCGAGCCCGCGCAGCAGCTCGAAGCCGGCCGGGGCGGCCAGCCAGGGCGTGTAGTCGCAGGTGCCGCGCCACTCGACGTTGGCCGGGAAGCCCCGGTGGTGCTCCCAGGACAGCGCCAGCGGGCGGACCCGGGCCGTCCACTCCGGGCGGACGGCGAGCACGCCGGTGGCGCGCGGGGCGAACGCCCACTTGTGAAGGTTGCCGAACCAGAAGTCGGCGTTCGGGTCGACCGGGGCGGGCAGCATGCCGGGGGCGTGGGCGCCGTCCACCACGGTGGTCACCCCGCGCTCGCGCAGCTCGGCGAGGAGCTTCGGGGCGGCCACCGTACGGGCGGTGAGCGAGGTGATCCGGTCCAGGACGGCCACCGTGGTGCGGCCGTCCACGGCGGCGAGCACCGCCTCCCGTACGGCCTCCTCGTCCGGGGCGTCCAGCGGGACCTCGGCCACCACCAGCTCGGCGCCGGTCTCGGCGGCCTTGCGGGCGACGGCCTGGTTGACCGCGCCGTAGCCGTGGTCGGTGACCAGGATCCGGTCGCCGGGGGCGAACGGGATGCTGTCCAGGGCGATCGCGACCGCCTCGGTGACGTTGGCGACCAGCGCCAGCCGCGCCGGGTCGGTGGCCAGCTCGGCGGCGATCCGCACCCGGGCCCCGGCGATCCGGTCCGGCAGGTCGGCGAAGAAGCCGTCCGGATCGAGCTCGTGCTCGGCCCGCAGCCGCTCCTGCACCCGCTGCACCGGGACGGGCACGGCGCCGTACGAGCCGTGGTTCAGGTGCGCGTCCCCCGGCGAGACGCTGAACAGGCCCTCAGCGACGAGCAGCGGGGCCGGGGGCTCGGCGGTGCTCAGGTCGTCGATCACGGTGGTCCTCCCCTGGCATGATGTGTGACATTTCACATGACAGACTTCTGGTCGGGTGAGCATCGCACGACCACCATCGGGCCGTGACCATCACCGACGCCTTCCTCTCCCTCAGCGCCCGTACCGGTCGGTTCACCTACGGCGCCCCACGCGCGTACACCCTCGCCGAGGACGGTACCCGGCTGCTGCTGCTCCGCTCGACCGGTTCCGAGGATCCGCTCGACCGCCTCCACCTGCTCGACCTCACCACCGGCGAGGAGCGCCTGGTCGCCGACCCGGCCGTGCTCGCCCCGGGCCATAGCGGTCGGCGCGCCGAACTGCCCGCCGTCGAGCGGCGGTTGCGCGAGCGCACCCGGCTGGTCGCCGCCGGGATCGGCGGCTACGCGGCCACCGCCGACCTCGCCACCGCCGCCCTCACCCTGGACGGCCGACTGTTCCGCATCGACACCGCCACCGGCACCGCCGTCGAACTCCCCACCGCCGGGCCCGCGTTCGACCCCCGACCGCACCCCGAAGGCCGGCGGGTCGCCTACGTCGCCGACGACGCCCTGTACGTCACACCGGAGTCGACGCCGATCTCCCCCACCGACGGCGCCCGCTGGGGCGTCGCCGAATTCGCCGCCGCCGAGGAGCTCGGCCGCTCCCGGGGCCACTGGTGGCGCCCGGACGGCGGCGCGCTGCTGGCCGCCCGGGTGGACGAATCCGCCCTCCCCCGCCGCTACTTCGCCGACCCCGCCCACCCCGGCGAGCCCGCCGAGGACTTCGCCTACCCGCAGGCCGGCGGGCCCAACGCCGACGTCCAGCTCTGGGTGCTCGGCCTGGACGGCAACAGGGCCCGAATCCACTGGGACGCCGCCGCGTTCCCGTACCTCTGCGAGGCCTCCTGGGCCTCGGACGGCGAGGTGCTGCTCACCGTCGCCGACCGCCTGCAGCAGCGGGTGCTGCTGCTCAGCGCCGACCCGGCCACCGGCGCGACATCCGAACTCTCCCGCACCACCGACGAGTTCTGGGTGGACGACCTGCCCGGCACCCCCGCCCGGCTGCCCGACGGCCGCCTGCTCACCGCCCACGACAGCCCGCAAGCCCGCGGCCTCGCCGTGGACGGCAAGCCGCTGGACAGCGCCGGACTGCAGATCCGCCGGATGGTCGGGCAGTACGACGGCCGGCTGCTCTGCGAGACCGGCCAGGGCGACACGGCCGACCAGCACCTCCACCTGGTCGACCCGGACGGCGGCCCGCCCGAACTCCTCAGCGCCGGACCGGGCGTGCACTCCGCGCTCGCCGCTGCCGGCACCCTGCTGCTCACCACCGCCACCGCCGACGGCGTCCGGCGGGTGGTCCGGCGCGCGGGCCGCGAGCTGACACTCACCGACCGGAGCGCAGCCCTGCCGTACACCGTCCTCCCCCGGCTCGCCCGGGTCACCGAACGCGCCCTGCCCACCGCCGTGGTGTACCCGCGCGGGCACGTCCCCGGCCGCCGGCTGCCCGTCCTGCTGGACGTCTACGGCGGGCCCGGCTTCCAGGCCGTGGCCGCCGAGCCGCGCCGCTGGCAGCTCCGCCAGTGGTGGGCCGACCAGGGCTTCGCCGTGGTCACCACCGACAACCGCGGCACCCCCTTCGTCTCCCCCGACTTCACCCGGGCGATCTTCCGGCGCTTCTCCCGGGTCGCCCTGGACGACCAGGTCGACGCCCTGCACGCACTCGCCGCACACCACCCCGACCTCGACCTCGGCCGGGTCGGCGTGCGCGGCTGGTCGTACGGCGGCTACCTCGCCGCGCTCGCCGTACTGCGCCGCCCGGACGTCTTCCACGCCGCCTGCGCGGGCGCTCCGCCCACCGACTTCCGGCTGTACGACACCGCGTACACCGAGCGCTACCTCGGCCTGCCCCAGGACAACCCCGAGGGCTACACCGACGACTGCCTGCTCACCGACGCCCCCGGCCTGACCAGGCCGCTCCTGCTGATCCACGGGCTGGCCGACGACAACGTCCACCCCGCGCACACCCTGCTGCTCTCCCAGGCGCTCACCCGCGCCGGGCGCCCGCACAGCGTGCTGCCGCTGCCGGGCGTCACCCACATGACCCCGGGCGGAACGAACGAGCAGCTCGCCATGGCCGAACTCGCCTTCCTGCGTGCGTCTTTGGGTTGATCCATTGAGTCCGGCCGGTCGGACTGGGACACTCCGCACGACCGCCGCCCGGCCCGGGCGGCTCGGTGAGACGGGGAGAACGCGGATGAGATTCGAGAGACCGGGCCCGGTCGGCCGGCGGCAGTGGACCCCGCTGACGGCCACCAACGCAGGACTCGCCTTCGGGCTGGAGCTCGCCATGCTGGCGGCGCTCTGCTACTGGGGGTTCAAGACCGGCTCCAACCTGGCCACCCGGCTGCTGCTGGGCATCGGCGCCCCGGCGCTGGCAGCCACCGCCTGGGGCCTGTTCCTGGCCGCGGGCGGGCCGAAGTTCCGCCAGCCGCTCGGCGTGGAGATCGCGCTCAAGCTCCTGGTCCTGCTCACCGCCGCGCTCGCCCTGCACGCGACCGGGCGGACCACCCTCGCGGTGGTGTACGCCGTGCTCGTGGTGATCAGCGTCGCCGTGGAGTACAGCACGCGCTGACGGTCCGCCGGAAAGGGGCGCCGCACCAAAGGGTGCGGCGCCCCTTGCGTTTGTGGTCGACCTCTTCCACGTGACCCGTGACATGTGAAATATTACCTGCGCTTGACCGACCGATGCCCGGAAGCAGAAGCAGCCACCCCTGGCCCCCGCCCCCGCCCCCGTCGGCCCCTTTGACCCCCATCCCCCGGAAAGGACCGGTCAGTTGCGCAGACTGTCCGCGGCCCTCGCCGCCGCGCTCACCACGAGCGCGATAGCGGCCACCCTGCTGGGCACCCCCGCCCAGGCCGCTCCCCCCGCACCCCTCACCGTCACGGCCGCCGCCGCGGCGACCGCACCGGAGGGCGCCGAGGCCCCGCCCGCGCCGCTGGTTCCCCAGGAGCGCGAGCGCCAGGCCCTGCGCGGCAAGGCCCTGGAGCAGCTCAACAAGGGCGCCGTCGCCAAGACCGCCGACAAGCGCGCGCCCGCCAAGGTGCGGATCGGCAACGACTACGTCCAACTCGCCCACCAGCGCACGGACAAGGTCTTCGTGATCCTCGCCCAGTTCGGCGACGAGGTCGACAACACCACCCAGTGGAACGGCCGGCCCCGCTACGGCGGCACCCCCGGCCCGCGCCACGACCAGATCCCCCGGCCGGGCAAGGACGACAACCACACGCTGTGGGAAAGCGACTTCAACCGCGAGTACTACCAGAAGATGTTCTTCGACGACACGCCCGGCGCCGTATCGATGCGCAACTACTACCGCACCCAGTCCTCCGGCCGCTACGACATCGAGGGCAGCGTCAGCGACTGGGTCACCGTCCCGTACAACGAGGCCCGTTACGGCAGCAACAAGGGCCCCCAGGGGTCCGGCGCCTGGACCCAGGCCCAGGAGTTCGTCCGGGACGCCCTCAAGGCCTGGTACGACGGCGAGATCGCCAAGGGCCGCTCCGTCGCCGACATCAGGGCCCAGCTCGCCCAGTACGACGTCTACGACCGCTACGACCACACCAGGACCGGCGAGTTCAACCAGCCCGACGGCTACCTGGACAACGTGATCGTGGTGCACGCGGGCGTCGACGAGACCTGGGGCGGCGGCGCCCAGGGCGCCGACGCGCTGTGGGCGCACCGCAGTTGGGCCTTCCCGGACGCGACCGGGCAGACCGGCCCGGCGGGCGACAAGATCGGCGGCGCGCCGGTCGGCGACACCGGCTTCTACGTCTACGACTACGTCCAGGCGGGCGAGAACAGCGGCGTCGGCCTGTTCGCCCACGAGTACGGCCACAACCTCGGCCTGCCCGACCTGTACCCCACCAGCGGCGGCGACAACAGCGTCAACTTCTGGTCGCTGATGTCCTCCGGCTCCTACCTCGGCAAGGGCCCGAACACCACCGGCGGCTACCCCGGCGACCTCGACGCCTGGAGCAAGCTGCAGTTCGGCTGGCTCAACTACGACGAGGCGCAGGCCGCCACCCGCTCCACCCACGCCCTCGGGGTGAGCAGCTACAACACCGACCTGGCCCAGGCCGTCCTGGTCCACCTGCCGGACGGCACCACCAGCACCGACCTGACCGACCCGTACGAGGGCGGCAAGCAGTGGTGGAGCGACACCGGCGACAACCTCGACAACTCCCTGTCCCGGGAGGTCGATCTGCGCACCGCCGCCGGCCCGGCCGCCCTGGACGCCGCGGTCTGGTACGACACCGAGCAGGACTACGACTTCCTCACCGTCGAGGCCTCCACCGACCAGGGCAAGCACTGGACCGCCCTCGGCGGCACCGTGGACGGCACGCCGATCGGCAACACCAGCGCCAACACGCCCGGCCTGAGCGGAAGTTCCGGAACCTATCGGAAGCTGCACATCCCGCTGGACGGCTACCTCGGCCAGCAGGTCCGGCTGCGTGTCCACGCCACCTCGGACGGCAACACCCACGGCAGGGGCGTCCTGGTCGACGCCGTGAAGCTCACCGCCGGCGCCGCCGTGCTGTTCGCCGACGGAGCCGAGAACGGCGCCAACGGCTGGACGGCCAACGGCTTCACGATCATCACCGGCCGCACCGCGGTCAAGCAGCACCCGCGCGCCTACCTCGCCGAGAACCGCCGCTACACCGGCTACGGAGCGTTCCTGAGGACCGGCCCCTACAACTTCGGGTACGGCGGCGTCGCGGGCAAGGCCAACGTGGTCGACACCTACCCGTACCAGGAAGGCGTCCTGCTCTGGCTGTGGGACACCTCGTACGGCGACAACAACACCAAGGACCACCCCGGCGGCGGGCTGATCCTGCCCATCGACGCCCACCCGACGCCGATCCGCTTCGCCGACGCCGGCCTGGTCAACGGGCGGGCGCAGACCTTCGACGCGCCGTTCTCGCTCAAGCCCACCACGCCGTTCACCCTGCACCAGGGCGGGGTCGCGGTGCGGATCCCGGCCGAGCCGGCCGTCCCGGTGTTCAACGACCACACCGGCGTGTACGGCGACCCGGCCACACCCCAGCTCACCGTGAAGGTGCCGGACACCAACACGAAGATCGAGGTGGTCCGGGAGTACCAGGACGGGCGGATCACCACCGTCCGGGTCGGCCCGGCCTCCTGAGCCGCACGCGAGAAGGCCCCGGATCCCCCCGACGAAAAGGGATCCGGGGCCGGTCCGTGGCGGGCCCGCCGGTAAGGGGCCGGTCTCCGTCCGCCCGCTACCGCACCCGGCGGGCGGTGAGCACGGCGGTGAAGTGCAGGTTCATCGCGTACAGCGCGCCCCCCCGGCCAGGACCGACGCGGCTGCGGCGAACCGGCGGGAGAACAGTTCGCGTCACCCTCCGGAGGAACCTCCGGAGGGTGACTGCGTAGTGCAACTTGCCTGATCAGAAAGGACTGTGGCGTTCTCTACGACGGAAGTCCCGGTCACTTCCGGTACGCTAGGACTTCAACAGAACTTGAAGTCAAGGAGGGGCCGTGGGCGAGAACACCGGGGCGGGCGCATGAGTACGGCGCCGGTGGACCTGCTGAGCGTCGGCGAGGTGGCCCGGCGGGCCGGGATCGCCACCTCGGCGGTGCGCTTCTACGAGGACCAGGGGCTGATCTCCTCCGAGCGCTCGGCCGGGAACCAGCGCCGCTACCGGCGGCACGTGCTGCGCCGGATCTCGCTGATCCTGGTCGCCAAGCGGCTCGGCATCCCGCTCGCCGAGGTCGCCGAGGTCTTCACCGGCCTGCCCGAGGACCGGATGCCCGGCAAGCACGACTGGGAGCGGATCTCCCGGCGCTGGGCCGAGCAGCTGCGCGCCCGCCGGACGGAGCTGGAGCGGCTGGAGGGCGAGCTGACCGGCTGCATCGGCTGCGGCTGCGTGTCGCTGCGCCGCTGCCGGGTGCTCAACCCGGGCGACGAACTCGCCACCGAGGGCCCCGGCCCGCGCCTGCTGCTGCCGAACGACGAGCACTAACCGGACGCCGAGCAGCTGCCGAGCAGCCGCCCAGCAGGCACCGAGCGTTGGAACCCGGTCGGACGCGGCCCTCGTAAGGTTCCCCGCCGCGCCCGACCGGGGGTCTGTGGCGGCCCTCAGGCCTCCGGGAAGTGGCAGGCCGCCTCGCGCAGCCCCGTTCCGACCACCCGCAGCAGCGGCCGCTCCGTCCGGCACACCTCCTGCGCCTTCGGGCAGCGCGGGTGGAAGCCGCACCCGGCCGGCGGGTTGGCCGGGCTCGGCGGGTCGCCGAGCAGCACGATCCGCTCCCGGGCCCGCTCGGCTGCCGGATCCGGCAGCGGTACGGCCGACAGCAGCGCCCGGGTGTACGGGTGCGCCGGGTTTCCGTACACCTCGGCCTTGTCGCCGATCTCGACGATCCGGCCCAGGTACATCACCGCGACCCGGTCGCAGACCCGCTTGACCACCGAGAGGTCGTGCGCGATGAACACGTACGCCAGGCCCAGCTCGCGCTGCAACTGCTCCATCAGGTTGACCACTTGGGCCTGGATGGAGACGTCCAGCGCGGACACCGGCTCGTCGGCGATCACCAGCTTCGGCGAGGTGGCCAGCGAGCGGGCGATGCCGATGCGCTGCGCCTGGCCGCCGGAGAACTCGTGCGGGTAGCGGTCCAGGTGCTCGGGGATCAGCCCGACCAGCTCGATCAGCTCGGCCGCCCGCTTGCGCGCCTCGGCCGCGCCCGTGCCCTGGACCAGGAGCGGTTCGGAGATGATCCGGGCCACCGTCTGGCGGGGGTTGAGCGAGGAGTACGGGTCCTGGAAGACCATCTGCAAGTTCCGTCGGTGCGGGCGCAGTTGGGCCTGGGAGAGGCCGCCGATCCCGATGCCGTCGAGGGTGACGGTACCCGAGGTCGGGTCGAGCAGCCGGACGATCATCCGCCCGGTGGTGGACTTCCCGCAGCCGGACTCGCCGACCAGGCCGAGCGTCTCGCCCGCACCGAGGTCGAAGCTGACCCCGTCCACGGCCCGGATCGGCGCCCCGGCCCGCCCGGAGCGGCCGCGCCGCCCGGGGAAGGTCTTCACCAGGTCCCTTACGGACAGCAGTGGTTGGTCGTTCACAACGGTCACAGCACTCCCTCCGGCACCAGCGGCAGGTGGCAGGCGGCCTGATGGCCGGGGGCGAGCGGGCCGAGTACCGGGCGCTCGGCCAGGCAGCGGGCGTGCTCCTCGGCGGACGCGGCGGTGGTGCGGGCGCAGCGCGGGGCGAAGGAGCAGCCGGGGGCGGGGACGATCAGTGACGGCGGGCTGCCGGGGATGGCCCGCAGCGGGGCGTCGTCGGTGTCGTCCAGGCGCGGCAGCGAGTCCAGCAGGCCGCGGGTGTACGGGTGCGCCGGCTGCGCGAACAGCCGTTCCACCGGGGCCTGTTCGGCCGCACGGCCGCCGTACATGACGAGCACCTCGTGGGCGACCCGGGCGACCACGCCGAGGTCGTGGGTGATCATCACGACGCCGAGGCCGCGTTCCTGCTGGATCCGGGCGATCAGGTCGAGGATCTGCGCCTGGACGGTGACGTCCAGGGCGGTGGTGGGCTCGTCGGCGATCAGCAGCTCGGGTTCGCAGGCGAGCGCCATGGCGATCATGACGCGCTGACGCATGCCGCCGGAGAACTGGTGCGGGTACTCGTCCACCCGGCGGGCCGGTTCCGGGATGCCGACCTCGGCCAGCATCTCGACGGCCCTGGCCCGTCCGGCCTTTCGGCCCGCCTTGAAGTGCACCCGGTAGTGCTCGGCGATCTGCTCGCCGACGGTGTAGAAGGGGTGCAGGCTGGACAGCGGGTCCTGGAAGATCATCGCGATCCGCCGGCCCCGGACGGCGCCCAACTCCCGCTCCCCCAGCCCGTTCAGCTCCTGCCCGCCGAGCCGGATCGAGCCGGTGACGGCGGCGCCGCGGTGCAGGCCCATGACGGCGAGCGAGGTGACGGACTTGCCGCTGCCGGACTCGCCGACCAGGCCGAGGGTGCGCCCGGCCTCGACGGTGAAGGAGATGCCGTCGACGGCCCGGACGGTGCCGCGCGGGGTGTCGAAGCGGACCCCGAGGTCCTCGACTTCCAGGAGAGTCATCAGTACCTCACTCTCGGGTCGACGTACGCGTAGAGCAGGTCGACCAGCAGGTTCGCGGCGACGATGAAGGCGGCCGCGAGCAGGGTGACGCCGAGGATGACGGGCTGGTCGGAGCGGACCAGCGCGTCGTAGAAGAGCCGTCCCACCCCGGGCAGTCCGAAGATCGACTCGGTGATGACGGCCCCGGCCAGCAGCCCGCCGAGGTCCATCCCGAGGATGGTCAGGATCGGCGTCATCCCGGAGCGCAGCCCGTGCTTGACCGCGACGGTCGTGGCGGGCAGGCCCTTGGCCCGGGCGGTACGGATGTACGGCTCGGCCATCGCCTCGATCATCGAGTTTCGGCTCTGCCGGGCGTACATGGCCGCGTACAGCAGGGCCAGGGCGATCCACGGCAGCAGCAGGTTGGAGGCCCACTCGACGGGATTCTCGGTGAACGCGTGGTAGGCCGGGTAGGGCAGCAGCCCGGCCGTCCTGACGACACCCCAGATCAGCATGATCGAGGTGAAGTAGACCGGCAGCGAGGCGGCGCCGACCGAGAGCACCATCAGCGCCTTGTCGGTCATCCCGCCCTTGCGCAGCGCCGAGGTGACGCCCGCGCCCAGGCCGAGGACCAGCCAGAGCACGGCCGCGCCGACGGCCAGCGAGACGGAGACCGGCAGCCGGTCGGTGAGCAGGTTCCAGACCGGCAGCGAGTACTCGTAGGAGTACCCGAGGCAGGGGAAGCCGCAGTGGGTGGCGCTGGGACCGCTGCCGTAGTCGCGCCCGGCGAAGATGCCGGTCACGTACGTGATGAACTGCTCCCAGACCGGCTTGTCGAGCCCCATCGCGACCTTGACCTCGGCGATCCGCTCGGGACTGCAGGTCTTGCCGCAGGCGGCCACCGCCGGGTCGGAGGGCAGCAGGTAGAAGATGGTGAAGGTGATCGCGCAGATCGCCAGCAGGATGCCGAGCGCGCCGAGCAGCCGGCGGCCGAGGTAGAGGATCACGACCGGCCTCCTCGCGGGTCGAGGATGTCGCGCAGCGCGTCGCCGAGCAGGGTGAAGGCGAGCACGGCCAGGAACAGGAAGGCCGTCGGGATCAGGAAGTACGTCGGGTCGGTCTCGTAGAAGCTGATGCTCTCGGCGATCATCTGGCCCCAGGAGGGGGTCGGCGGGCGCACGCCCACCCCGAGGTAGCTGAGCGCGGCCTCGGTGGCGATCATGCCGGGGACCAGCAGCGTGGTGTAGGCGATGATCGGGCCGGAGACGTTGGGCAGGATCTCGCGGGTGAGGATGCGCCAGGAGCGGGCGCCGCCCACCTTGGCGGCCTCGACGTACTCGCGGTGCTTGAGCGAGAGGGTCTGCCCCCGCACCACCCGGGCGATGCCGGGCCAGGTGAACATCCCGATCACCAGGGTGATCAGCAGGACCCGGTTGACGTCCTTGGCCACCGACATCATCGAGATCATGAAGATCAGCGAGGGGAAGGACATGGTGAGGTCCATCAGCCGGGACAGCACGGTGTCGGTCCGCCCGCCGAAGTAGCCGGCCGCGATGCCGACCAGGGTGCCGGTCAGCACGACCACGGCGGTGGCGGTGAAGGCGATCAGCAGCGAGACCTGCCCGCCGTGCAGCACCCGGGCGAACAGGTCGCGCCCGGTGGCGGGTTCGACGCCCAGCCAGTGCCGGGTGCCGATCCCGCCGAAGTCCCCGATCGGCTGTCCGCCCAGGTACGGGTCCACGGCGCGTTTGTCGAACTCGTCGGGGCCCCAGCCGCCGAGCGCGCTCAGCGGTCCGGCCAGGGCGACGAGCAGGACCAGCAGGGCGACGACGACCAGGCCGAAGCGGGCCGACCCCTTGGCCCAGAGCTGGTCCCAGACCAGCCGCCAGGGCCCGCGGCCGGAACGTTTCGCCGGGCCCGCCCCGACCGTGTCGGCCGTGGCCGTTTCGATGGTGGTACTCATCGGACGGTCCCTCAGCCCTGGCTCTTGGAGGGGTCCTTGAGGCCGATCGTGGCGAAGTCCCACTGACCGGTCCACACCGGGTGGCCGAAGGCCCCGGCCACGTTCGTCCCGGCCAGCAGCGGGCGGCGCTGCCACAGCATCGGTACGGTGGGTGCCTTCTTCATCAGGTCCTCGTTGAGTTGCACCCACGCCTTGTTGGCCTCGGTGACGTCGGTCATCGCGTTGATCTGGTCGATCCGGTCCTCGGTGGCCTGGTCGCGGAACTGCTCGACGTTGCCCTGGTTGCCCTTCTCCTTGATGGTGCGGCCGTCGAAGACCAGCGGCAGGAAGGTGGCACCGGAGGGGTAGTCCGGACACCAGCCGAGGATGGCGAGGTCGGGGGCGTTCTTGGTGTCACCGATGGTGTCGTAGTAGACGGACGGGTCGGCGGTGGTGATGGTGACCTGGATGCCGACCTTCGCCAGCGACTGCTGCAGGGCCTCGGCCCGGGTCTTGTCGCCGGAGGAGGTGGTCAGCGAGACCTTGAGGTCGGTCTTGCCGGCGTCCTTGAGCAGCTGCTTGGCCTTCTCCGGGTCCCCGGTGGCCGGGATCTTCAGCGGGTCCAGCCTGCTTCCGCCGGACAGTGCGGGCGGCAGGTAGGAGGTGGCCACGTCCCCCATCGCCGGACCGCCGTTCGCGGTCACCTGCGCGTCCCGGTCCACCGCGTACATCAGCGCCTCGCGGACCTTGGGGTCGTCGAACGGCGCCTTGGAGGTGTTGGGGTACAGCATGTCGGTGCAGCCCTGCTGCTCGGCGATCAGCCGGGACTTCACATCCGCCTTGGGCAGCACCTTGGCGACCGACTCGGGCCGCAGGTTCATCCATTCGACCGCGGAGGCGTCCGCGCCCTCGCTGGCGATGATCCGGTCGTCCACCTGGCCGCCCTTGAGGCCCTCGGTGACCACGATCCGGTCCGGGTAGGCCTTGCGGACCGGGTCGGTGGACTGGTCCCAGTTGGTGTTGCGGACCAGGACCAGCTGCTTGCCGCGGTCGTAGGTCTCGATCTTGTACGGGCCGGAGGAGAACGGCCGCAGGTCGTACTGGGTGCCCTTGTCCTGGGACTGCGGGACGGGGGCGAAGGTCGGCAGGGTCGCGGTGTACGAGAACTCGGCGACCGGGCGCTTGAGGTGGAAGACGATCGTCCTGTCGTCGGGGGTCTCGATGCTGGACAGGTGCTCGCCGTTCAGCGGGCCCTTGTAGTTCTCGCCGCCGGCCAGGTACTGCTGGGCGTAGTCGGGGCCGCCGGTGAGGTCCGGCGCGAAGGAGCGCTCGACGTTGTACTTGACGTCGGCGGACTTGATCGGCGTGCCGTCCTCGTACTTGACGCCCTCCTTGAGGGTGAACGTCCAGGTCTTGCCGCCGTCCGAGGACTTGCCGAGGTCGGTGGCGAGGTCGGGGACGATCTCGCTGCCCGCCGCGCCGGGCTCGGCCTTGAAGGTCACCAGGGTGCGGTAGAGCAGCCGGATGCCGAAGTCCATGTTCGGCATGGTCCAGTTGCGGGCCGGGTCGAGGTGGGCGAAGTCCTGGTTGGACAGCACGGTCAGGGTGCCGCCCTTGACCGGGGTGCCGCCGACGATCGTCCCGGACGCGGCGCCGGGGGCTCTGGTGCTGCCGGCCGCGGCGCCGTCACCGCCGCTGTCGCTCTTGTCGTTCTTGCAGGCCCCGAGGCCGAGGGTGAGGGTCGCCGCGAGGGCCGCCGCGAGGAGGGCATGGGTGCGCCTGGTCATGTGCAACTCCGCTGTTGGGGGCCTGCTCTGGCCGCTCCGCCGTGTGACCCGTAACATAGTAATGTGAAATTGCACTGCACAAGAGGTGGCGCCGGTCGTTACCCAGCCGTGTCCGTGCGCCCTCACCTCCCCAGCCCCGCCTAGGAGTTCACCGGTGACCCACCCTCAGACCGGCCTCAACACCGGCAGCCACGACCTCCCGGTCTCCCCCGAGCTGGACGCCTTCATGGGCGTTCGCTGGACCCCCACCCCGCTACCCGCCGACCAGCGCGTCCCCGGCTACGACCACTTCCCCGGCCGCCGGGCCCGGCTCTCCGCCGCCTTTCCCGGCGAGCGGCTGATCATCCCCGCCGGACGCCTCAAGGTCCGCTGCAACGACCTGGACCACCGCTTCCGCCCGCACAGCGCGTACGTCTGGCTCACCGGACTCACCGGCGAGGACCAGGCCGACCACGTCCTCGTCCTCGAACCGGCCGGCCCCGAGGGTCACGAACCGGTGCTCTACCTGCGCCCCCGCTCCCCGCGCAGCGGCGGCGAGTTCTACCGCGACCGCCGCTACGGCGAGTTCTGGGTCGGCCGCCGGCCCGACCTCGGCGAAGCCGCCCGACTCACCGGGCTGCGCACCGAACACCTCGACGACCTCGGCAAGTTGCTCACCGGACCGCAGCCGCCCACCCGGGTGCTGGCCGGCACCGACGCCCTCGTCGACTCCGCCACCGGGCGCCCCCGCGCGGACCTGCGCGACGGCGAACTCGCCGCCGTCCTCTCCGAGTTGCGACTGATCAAGGACAGGTGGGAAGTCGGGCAGCTGCAACTCGCCGTCGACCACACCGTCACCGGCTTCGAGGACGTCGTCCGCGCCCTGCCCACCGCACTGCGCCACCACCGCGGCGAACGCTGGATCGAGGGCGTCTTCGACCTGCGCGCCCGCGCCGAGGGCAACGGCACCAGCTACACCACCATCGCCGCCTCCGGCGCCCACGCCTGCGTCCTGCACTGGATCCGCAACGACGGCGCCCTCGACCCGAACTCCCTGCTCCTGCTGGACGCCGGCGTCGAGACCGACACCCTCTACGCCGCCGACATCACCCGCACCGTCCCCCTCAGTGGCACCTTCACCCCGATCCAGCGCCAGGCCTACGACCTCGTCCTCGCCGCCCAGAGCGCCGGCATCACCGCCCTGCGCCCCGGCGCCCGCTTCCGCGACTTCCACCAAGCCGCCATGCGCGTCATCGCCGAAGGCCTCGCCGACTGGGGCGTCCTCCGTGTCCCCGCCGACCGGGCCCTCGCCGAGGACAACGGCCTCCACCGCCGCTACACCCTCTGCGGCAGCGGCCACATGCTCGGCCTCGACTACCACGACTGCTCCCAGGCCCGCGCCGACCGCTACCTCGACGCCACCCTGGAGGAGGGCATGGTCCTCACCGTCGAACCCGGCCTCTACCTCCAGCCCGACGACGAAACCCTCCCCCTGGAGCTACGCGGCATGGGCATCCGCATCGAGGACGACCTGGTCATCACCGCCGACGGCGCCCACCTGATGTCCGGCGCCCTGCCGCGGACGGCCGAGGCCATCGAGTCCTGGATGGCGGACCTGCTCGGTTGAGACCGGGACGGAGCGGACGATCAGGCGACCTTGATCGTCCGCTCCCCCTGCCTGACGGTGACCTCGACCTCCCCACCGATAGCGGCGGCATAGGCCCGCAGGTTGTCCAGGCTGTCCACCTGCCCGTGCTCGATCTGGGACACCCGCGCCTGGCTCACCCCGAGCAGCTCAGCCACGTGCTTCTGGGTGAGCCCGGCCTTTCGCCGCAGCTCGGCCAGCTCATGCCCCCGGACCTGAGCCAGCGTGTCCTGACGAATCCGCGCCCGCCTCGCTTCCGCCTCCGGCGTCGCCAGCTCCGGAAACCGCTTCATGACCTCGGCCCGAACCTCGGCCCAACTACGCCCCTTCATCGGCGTGCTCCGTTCCGTTGCTCCTCGACGTAATCCGCGTAGCGCTTCTCCGCCAGAGGAATCGACTCGTCGTACCACTCCGACCAACGACCGGACTTGTCACCCGCCACGAGGATGATGGCTTCGCGCTCCTGGTCGAAGACGAACAACATACGCACCTCGCTGGCACCCGAGGGCCCTGGCCTCAGTTCCTTGAGGTTATGCAAACGACTGCGGTGGATCCGGTCCACCACGGGCCGCCCCAGAGTCGGGCCCTCGTCGGCCAGCAAGTCCAACGCCTCGAGAATGTTCTCCGCCGTTTTCGGGTCGTCCTCGCAGACCTGCAAGTACCACTCCTCAACCGGCGCCAGAAGTGTGATCTCCCGCACGCAGCCACATAAGTTGGCTCTTATACGTTACCGCGCACTTTCCCACCCAATCCACCCCTGCGAGCGACGACACGCCCCGGCCAGTGCGCGCCGGGCGCACTACCCCCGCGCGTCCCGCCACAGCTCCGCGACGATCCGCTCCGCCGGGCCCGTGCGCGCCAGCCGGTGGGCGGTGCCCGCCCAGAGGTGCATGGCGTCCGTGTCCCCGCGGCGGGTGGCGGCCGCACGCAGCGGGGCGGTGAGGTGGTGGACCTCGGGGTAGGCGGGCGGGGCGTACGGGCCGTGGCGGTCGATGAAGGCGTTGCGCAGGCCGCGGGCCGGGCGGCCGGTGAAGGCGCGGGTGACGACGGTCTCCGGCAGTTCGGTGAGCGCGGCCCGGTGGGCGGCCGAGGCGCCGGACTCGTCGGAGCGCAGCAGCGCCGTCCCCAACTGCACCGCGACCGCCCCGGCCCGCAGCGCCGCCGCGATCGCCGGGCCGTCGCCCAGCCCGCCCGCGGCGATCAGCGGCATGGCGGTCACCGCCCGTACGGCGGGCAGCAGTTGCAGCAGCGGCAGCTCGCCTGGCAGGTCCGCGACCCGGTGGGTGGCGCGGTGCCCGCCGGCCTCCGGGCCCTGCACGCACAGCGCGTCCATCCCGACCGCCTCCGCGGCCCGCGCCTCCTCCGGCGTGGTGACGGTGCCGACCTGCAGCGTCCCCGCCGTCCACAACGCCGCCGCCTCCGCGGCCGTCGGCAGCCCGAAGGTGTACGAGACCACCGGCACCGGGTCGGCGAGCAGCGCGGCGAGTTTGGCCTCCCAGTCGTCCCGGTCCGGCCCGATCTCCTCCGGAAGCGCCACCCCCCACCGCTCGGCCTCCGGCCGCAGCCGCTCCCGGTAGGCGGCGACCGCCGCCGGATCCCCGGGCGGGGCCGGGACGAAGAGGTTCACCCCGTACGGCCGGTCGGTCGACTTCCGTACGGCGGCGACCTGCTCGGCCATCCCCTCGGCGCTCCGGTAGCCCGCGGCCAGGAACCCGAGCCCACCGGCCCGGTTCACCGCCGCCACCAGCTCGGGCGTCGAGGCCCCGCCCGCCATCGGGGAGCCGATCACCGGCACGGCAAGCTCGTCGAGACGGACGGTCATCGGGGCGCTCCTCACACTGCTACGGGCACGGACCGATCCCACGCTACGCCCAGCGGATCGGCCCCACCCGACACTCAGCGGATCAGCCCCCGCCCCCGTGCCTCCCGCACCGCCGCCGTACGCGAGTCGACCCCCAACTTGGTGTAGATGTGCACCAGATGCGACTTCACGGTGGCCTGGCTCAGGTGCAGCTGCTGGCTGATCCGCTGGTTGGTCAGCCCGTCCGCGACCAGCCCCAGCACCTCGGTCTCCCGTGCGCTGAGCGCCGCCGCGGGCGCCCGCATCCGCTCCAGCAGCCGGTCCGCCACACTCGGCGCCAGCGCGCTGCGCCCGGCCGCGGCGGCCCGTACCGCCTGGGCGAGTTCCTCGGGCGGCGCGTCCTTGAGCAGGTACCCGGTCGCACCGGCCTCCAGCGCCGGCAGGGTGTCCGCGTCGCTGTCGTAGGTGGTGACCACCAGCACCCGCGGCGCGCCCGCCCGGGCGGTGATCGCCGCCGTGGCCTGGGCCCCGTTCATCGCCGAGCCGGGCCCGAACTGCAGGTCCATCAGCACGACGTCGACCCCCGGCTCGGCCGCCAGCTCGACGGCCCGCTCGGCGGTGGCGGCCTCCGCCACGATGGTGAAGTCCGGTTCGCTCTCCAGCACCGCCCGCAGCCCGGCCCGCACCACCGGGTGGTCGTCGGCGATCAGCAGCCGGATCACGGGCCGACCTCCGTGGTGACCGGCAGCAGCACCGCCAGCGCCGTACCTTCCCCGGGCGCCGACTCGACGGTGAAGCTGCCGCCGAGCGCCCGCGCCCGGGCCCGCATCGAGGGCAGCCCGAAGCCGCCGTCCCCACCCCTGCGGCCGGCGACCACCGCCGGATCGAACCCGGCTCCGTCGTCGAACACGTCCAACGCCACCTCGCCCTCCATGTAGCTGAGTGTCACCTCGGCCCGCGAGGCCTTCGCGTGCCGCACGGTGTTGCCGAGCGCCGACTGCGCGATCCGCAACAACGCCACCTCCTGCGCGGCCGGCAGCCGGACCGGATCCCCGGAGACGTGCAGGTGGACGGGCAGACCGCTGTGCGCCGTCGTGGTCGCGCACAGCCGCTCCAGCGCGACCGGCAGCGGATCGCCGTCCAGCGCGGGCGGGGTGAGCGCCCGGACGAAGCGCCGGGCCTCGTCCAGGTTGTCCTGGGCGGCCTGCCGCGCCTGCTCGACGTACCCGGCGGCGGCCTCGGTGCGCTCGGGCAGCGCCCGCTGGGCGGCCCGCAGCAGCAGCTGGATGGAGCTGAGGCTCTGCGCGAGGGTGTCGTGGATCTCCCGGGCGAGGCGCTCGCGCTCGGCCATCACCCCGGCGGTGTGGTGGGCGGCGGCGAGGTCGGCGCGGGCGGCGGTCAGTTCGTCGATCAGCCGGCGCCGCTCCTCGCTCTCCCGGTACAGCGCCTGGTAGCCGAGCACGGTGGCGGTGGCGACGGCCGCGCCGAGCGCGGGCCCGATCGAGGCGGCGACGCTGAAGCTGTGCTGGTGCCAGGACCAGGCGGCGATCGCCGCGGCCGCGGTCAGTCCGACGGCCACCGGTCCGCCGCGCCGCCCGAGCAGGTGCAGCTCCAGGAAGTACAGCGGGAACGCCAGCCACACCCCGTCCTGGGTGGCGACCAGCAGGCCCACCCAGGCGACGCCGAGCAGCGCCAGCCAGAGCCCGGCGGCCCGCCGGGAGGTACGAACCGCGGCCAGCCTCGGCCCGACGGCGTACCCGGCGGCCATCGCGGAGGCCGCGGCGGCGACGGCGGCCGGATCGCCGTCGCCCCGTCCGACGAAGACGGCCCGGGCGACGGCGAGGGCGAGCAGGCCCGCCACGAGCAGATGCAGGCAGACCCGGAGGACGCGGGCGACGGGGGTGGTTCTGGATCGTTCGGTCGCCATCCCTCCAGCCTAAGTTCCGAGCTCGAGACCCGGCATCAATCAAAAGGTTGAACTCCGCTTCTGCCCTTCGATGCCGAGGATGCAATCCCGGGTGCGATGTCCCGAGGCCTCCTGGTCGGCGACGGTGGAAGCGTCGAAAACACCTGTGCAAGAGGAAGGCCCACCGTGTTCGTCGCCTGGAGGGATCTCAGGTTCGCCAAGGGGCGGTTCGCCCTGATGGGAACCGTCATCGTGCTGATCACCGTGCTGGTCGGCCTGCTGTCCGGCCTGACCGCGGGGCTCGGCCGGCAGAACATCTCCGCGATCACCGGCCTGCCCGCCGACCACCTGGTCTTCGGCAAGCCGGCCGACGGGCAGGAGCTCTCCTTCACCGACTCCCAGATCACCCCCGAGCAGTGGCAGGCCTGGGCCCGCGAGCCCGGCGTCACCTCCGCCCAGCCGCTCGGCATCACCACCACCAAGGCCGCCGCCGGCCAGCGCACCGCCGCCCTCTCCGCCTTCGGCGTCCCGGACGGCTCCGACCTGGCCCCACAGGGCAGCCGGATCAGCGCCGGCCGGGCGGTGCTCTCCAGGACCGCCGCCGAGAAGCTGGGGAACCTCGCCCCCGGCGCCGACTTCACCCTCGCCGGGCACCACCTGACCGTGTCGGCCATCGAGGGCGACGCCGCGTACAGCCACACCCCGGTGATCTGGACCAGCCTCACCGACTGGCAGCAGTTCGCCCCCGGCGGCGCCGGCCATGCCACCGTCATCGCCCTCCACACCGCCAAGGGCGCCGACCTCGGCGCCGCTGACGCCCGCCACGCCACCGTGACCCGCACCCGCGACGACGCCCTGGCCGCGATCGGCTCCTACACCTCCGAGAACGGCTCCCTCCAGCTGATGCGCGGCTTCCTGTTCGCCATCTCCGCGCTGGTCATCGGCGCCTTCTTCACCGTCTGGACGATCCAGCGCAGCGGCGACATCGCGGTGTTGAAGGCCCTCGGCGCCTCCACCCGCTACCTGCTGCGCGACGCCCTCGGCCAGGCCGTCCTGCTGCTCGTGCTCGGTACGGCCGTCGGCACCGCGATCGCGTCCGGCTTCGGCGCGCTGATCGGCTCCGCCGTCCCCTTCGTCCTGGACGCCCCGACCGTCCTCCTGCCCGCCGTCGTCATGATCGCCCTCGGCGCGATCGGCGCGGCCCTGTCCATCCGCCGGATCACCTCCGTCGACCCGCTGACCGCCCTGGGGAGCGCCCGATGAGCCTCGAACTCGACCGCATCACCCTCACCTACCCGGACGGCGAGGGCCGGCTCACCGCCCTGGACGACGTGTCGCTGACCGTCCCCAAGGGCTCGATCACCGCTGTGGTCGGCCCGTCCGGCTCCGGCAAGTCCAGCCTGCTGGCGGTGGCGGCCACCCTGATCAGCCCGGACTCCGGCCGGGTCGTCGTCGACGGCACCGACACCGCGGGCCTCGGCCGCGCCGAGCTCACCGCCCTGCGCCGCACCAGGATCGGCATCGTCTTCCAGCAGGCCAACCTGCTGCCCTCGCTCACCGCCGCCGAGCAACTGCAGGTGATGGCCCACCTCGACGGCCGTTCCCCGCGCAGCGCCCTCCCCCGCGCCCTGGAGCTGCTGGACGCCGTGGGCCTGCGCGACCAGGCCGCCCGCCGCCCCCACCAGCTCTCCGGCGGCCAACGGCAACGGGTCAACATCGCCCGGGCCCTGATGAACGACCCCACGGTGCTGCTGGTCGACGAACCCACCAGCGCCCTCGACCACGAACGCGGCGCCGCCGTCCTGGACTTGATCACCGACCTCACCCACCGCCGGGCCACCGCCACGGTCCTGGTCACCCACGACCGCACCCACCTCACGGCCGTCGACCAGATCGCCGAGGTCCACGACGGGCGCCTGACGCTGCCGGCGGCGGCGCTCTAGGACAACAGGTCGTCCACCGCGAACGGCACCGACGCCCCGATCGACTCCGGCAAGGCGAACGACTCCCCCACGCGGTGGACGGCCTGCTCCCGGTACTCGCCGTCCTTCGGATCGGTCAGCACCAGAACCCGCCGATCGACTCGGTCCACGATCACGTACACGGGCACCCCGGCCATCGCGTACGCGGCGGGCTTCCTGGTGAGGTCACTGCACAACGCGGCCGAGGTCACCTCCAGCACCAGCCGGAAGATCTTCGGGTCATAGCAGTTATACGTGACCATGTGGTGGTGGAACTCGCCGTCGACGATCGACAGATCCGGCATCGCGAAGTCATCGGGCCCGGTCGGCAGCCAGATCGCGAGCCGCTGAACGGGCCACGGATCCCTCTCGACCGTCCCGGCCTTGAAGCACGCGGCCATCACATCCGTAAGGATCTCGGCGTGCCGCCCATCGGGCAAGGGCTCGACGGACACCTCACCGCCGAGCACCTCCACCCGGTGATTGGGAAACCGTTCGAAGAGAAACTCGGCCATGTCGAGCACGGAGTACGGCACGGGCGAATCCTCCCGTGTCGTACTCCGCCACCTGCCAGGTTTCCCAGATAGTCACCCGAACGAGTGGTTTGACCCCTATCGAGCCCGCAGCCGCAGCGCCGGCCGGTCCGCTTCCGCCGTCTCGTCCTGTCCCGCCCAGAGCGACCGCACATGGCTGAGGTGCCGCGTCATGCACGCCTCCGCCGCCTCCGAGTCGCCGGAGATCATCAGGTCCAGCAGTTCCAGGTGCTCCTCCGCCGAGGACACCAGCTCGCCCTTCTCGTCGAGCCGCGTCAGCCCGTACAGCCGCGATCGCTTGCGCAGGTCGCCGACCACGTCCACCAGTCGGGCGTTGCCCGCGAGCCCCAGCAGGTCGAGGTGGAACTGCCGGTCCGCCTCCAGGTAGCCGATCAGGTCGTGCTTGCGCGCGGCCGCGACGATCGCCTCGGCCTGGGGGCGCAGCCGCTCCAGCTGGTCCTTGGTCGCCGTGCGGGTGACCCGGCCCACCGTCGGGACCTCGATCAGGGCGCGGATCTCGGTGTAGTCGTCCAGGTCGCGCTCGGTGAGTTCGGTGACCCGGAAGCCCTTGTTGCGGACGGCCTCGACCAGCCCCTCCCGGGCGAGGTCGAGCATGGCCTCGCGCACCGGGGTGGCGGAGACGCCGAAGTCGGCGGCGAGGGCGGGGGCGGAGTAGACGACGCCGGGGCGCAGTTCGCCGGAGATCAGGGCCGCCCGGAGTGCGTGGGCGACCTGGTCGCGAAGCCGCTCCTGCACGGAGATCAGGGTGCGGGATTTGAGCTCGGCCATGGTGTTCCTCCGGGTGGGTGCAGAACACCAGCGTACAATGTCACGTTACGTTGAGCGCGCAACAGTCCGGGATCCGAACACCCCCGTCGACCCTGCCGAGGCTCATGGTGGCAGCGGCCGCCGACCGTGACAACGGCCGACGGCACACGATCTGCCACCACACCGCTACCGCGCCCGCGCCCCCGCCCGGAACCGCCCGACCAGCGAGGTCGCGCTCGCCGCCCCGTCCCCCGCCTCGACGCCCCGCCGGAACACCTCCGCGAGCAGCGCGGGCAGCGCGCCGTCGACCCCGGAGGCCTCCGCGGTGTGCCGGACGTGTTCGATGCCGGCGAGCCCCATCGCCAGCCGGTCGACGTCGCCACGGTGGTCGCCGGCCGCGATCCGCGGCGCGTAGAAGGCCTGGAAGCCCGGCAGCGAGGCGACCGTCGAGCTCAGGTACGGCAGGAACTCCTCGGCCGAGATGCCGTTGGCCTCGGCGATCGCGGTGGCGTGCAGGTAGCCCACCAGCGAGGTCCAGAACAGGTCCATCTGGATCTGGTAGTACAGCTGCGCCAGCCCGGGGTCGTCGCCCCGGTAGTCGACCCCGCTCAGCACCTCCAGCGCGGCCCGGTGCCGCTGGAACAGCTCGACCGGCCCGCTGTAGAAGGTGGACGACTCCGGGCTGCCGATACCCGAGGGCGGCACCTGCACCCCGCCCGTCAGGTGCCCGGCCCCGCGCTCGACGAGCCACGCCGCCACATCCCGGGCCCGCTCAGGGGTGTCCGAGCCGAGGTTCGCGATCACCTTCCCGGCCACCACCGCCTCCACCGACTCCAGTACGGCGAACACCGCGTCGTAGTCGGTGAGGCTGAGCACCACCAGCTCGTTGGCCGCCACCGCCGCCTCCGCACTGGGCGCCAACTCCACTCCCCGGGCGACCAGCCGCTCCGCTCGCTCCGCCGTCCGGTTCCACACCGTGACGGCGTAGCCGGCGTCCAGGTAGGCCCCGGCCATGGCCTGCCCCATCGGGCCGAGCCCGATCACCGTCACGGACGCCTTCGGCTGCCGCCCACCAGTGAGCTCAACGGACATACGGACACCCCTCCCCTAGAACGAACGCTCTATCCAGAGCCTGGAGCGACGCTAGCACAGCTCTGGAACGAACGCTCTATTCAGAAGGTCGGCTAGGATGCCCCCGTGAAGACCGCCGAGAAGACCAGCAGCGTCGGCACCCGCGAGCGAATCGTCCGGGCCACCTCCCGGCTACTGCAGCGCCAGGGCTACGAGGGCACCGGGATCAAGCAGATCTCCCGCGAGGCCGAGGCCACGCTCGGCTCCGTCTACCACTTCTTCCCCGGCGGGAAGCAGGAGTTGGCCGCCGAGGCGATCCGGCACGGAGACCAGGAGTTCGCCGTGATCCTGCGCGCCGGTCTCGGCTCCTCCGAGGACCTGGCCGAGGCGATCACCGCCTGCACCACGCTGCTCGCGACCGAACTGCGCACCTCCGACTGGCAGGACGGCTGCCCGATCACGACCACCGCCCTGGAGACGGTCGGCCGCGCCCCGGTGATCGAGCAGTCGGTCGCCGAGGCCTTCGCCAACTGGCAGTCCATCGTGGAGGAGCGCCTGCGCGCCGCCGGCATCGGCACCGAGGACGCCCGCGAACTGGCCGGCACCGTCATCAACACCCTGGAGGGCGCCGAACTCTCCGCCCAGGTCGCCCGCAGCGAGGAACCGCTGCACGTCGCCGGCAAGCACCTGGCCCGCCTGCTCTCGACCTACCGCTGAAACACGGAAAAGAAGCCGGCCCGACGGGGGATCCCTTCCCGTCGGGCCGACTCCAGCTTCCTCGGCGACTGATCCTCAGGCTCGTCGGAAGTCCTGGTACACCTCCGCCGCCACCGCCAGGTCCTCCCACGCCATCCCGACGCTCTTGAAGAACCGCGGCCGCCCGCTCGGCACCAGCGCGTCCCCGCGCACCAGCTCGGCCAGGTTCCACACCTGCCGTCCGCCCACGCCCGCCAGCACCAGGTCCCCGGCCTCCCGCGCCGCCGCCGTCCGCGCCTCGACGTACAGCTCGGCCCGCCCTACCAGCACCTCGTCCACCTCCCGCGCGTCCGGCTCGTGCGAGCCGACCGCCGCGACGGCCGCGTGCGCGGGCACCAGCGCGCCGTCGAACAGCGGTGTCCGCGCGGTGGTGCAGCAGACCACCACGTCCGCCCGCCCGACCGCCTCCGGCCCACCCACCCCGGCCGAGAGCCCCAGCCCCCGCCCGTACGCCGCCAACGCGGAAGCCCGCCCGGGATCCCGCCCGACCACGGTGAGTCGGCGCAGCGGCCGGACGGCCAGCAGCGCGTCCAGGTGTCCGTACGCCTGCGGCCCGGAGCCGAACACCACCAGGTGCTCGGCCTCCGGCACCGCAAGCCGCGCCAGCGCCGCCGCCGTCACGGCGGGCGTGCGCAGGGCCGTGAGGGCCGCGCCGTCCAGCACGGCCAACGGCTGCAGGGTGGGCCCGTCGAGCAGCAGGTAGCTGCCGGTGATCCGGGGTAGCCCGAGCGCCGGGTTGCCGGGTACGACCCCGGCGATCTTGACGCCCGCGTACCGCCCGACGGCGGCCGGCATCAGCAGCAGTTCCCCCGCCGGCACCGGTACGGCCGATCGAGCGGGCGCCGCCTCCGGGTCGAACCCGTCCAGCAGCACTCGCTCGATCGCCCCCACCGCCCCGGCGGGCCCGACCCCGCCGGTGCCCGGCACGGCGTACTGGAGCGGCTCAGCCGCCGCACCGGGCAGCTCAGCGCCGGGCAACTCAGCACCGGGCGGCACGACACCACTCACAGCAGGAACCCCGTCCCCAGCGAGTCCCCCGGCTCCAGGACGAACCGGTGCTCCCCCGTGCGGAACGCCGTCCCGCCGACCTCGGTGACCACGCCCTCCCCCAAAGGGTCGCCCCCGGCGAGGACCCGTCCGGTGAAGACCGTGCCGATGATCGACTCGTGCCGCAGTTCCTCGCCCGGCGCGAGCCGCCCCTCGGCGGCGAGTACGGCGAGCCGGGCGGAGGTTCCGGAGCCGCAGGGCGAGCGGTCGATCTGTCCGTCCGCGAACACGACGACGTTCCGCTGGTTCAACATGCCATCAGCAGAAGGCAGTTCGTCGTAAAGCACCACCCCGTACACGCCCGACAGCCGTGCGTCCGTCGGATGCGCGACCGCCTCCGAGTCGGCCAGCAGTGCCCTGATCTCCCGCCCCGCGGCGGTGAGTTCGGGCAGCTGCCCCGGCTCCACCGCGAGCCCGAGCGCCGCCGCCGGGACGGACGCGTAGCACGCCCCGGAGTGCGCCACCGCGACCTCGACCACCCCGCGCGAGGTGGTCACCGGCAGTTTCAACGCGCTGACCCGGCTGGGCACGTTGCGGAAGGTGACCCGGGTGGTGCGCCCGCCGGCCCGCTGCACCAGGGCGGTGACCCGCCCGGAGGGCACGTCGATCCGCACCCGGGCCACGCCGTCGGCGGGGGCCGGGACCAGCCCGGAGTCCACCGCCCAGGCGCCGAGCGCGATGGTGCCGTGCCCGCAGGCCGTCGAGTAGCCGTCCTTGTGCCAGAACAGCACGCCCAGGTGCGCCTCGTCGTCGTCCGACGGCACCAGGAACCCGCCGTACATCCCGGCGTGCCCGCGCGGCTCCCGGACGAGCAGCTGCCGGACGGCGTCCAGCGCGCTGGGCCGGGGCGCGGTGGCGCTGCCGCCCGCGCCGAGCGCGATGGCCCGGCGCTCGGCGACGCTGTCGCCGGGGATCGTCGGCGCGCCGTCCAGCACGATCCGGAACGGCTCACCGGCCGCGTGGTAGTCGACGACCCGGACATCCATCAGGTGACGAACGTCCGTCAGGCCATGGTCATCCGTCAGGCCACCGACGCCCATCAGGCGCCCCCGCCCGGCAGCACGCTGACCGTCCGGCTCACGGTGTAGAAGTCCAGTGCGGCCCGGCCCTGTTCGCGGTCGCCGTGGCTCGCGCCCTTGGTCCCGCCGAAGGGCAGGTGGAAGTCGACGCCGCTGGAGGGGGCGTTGACCCGGATCATGCCCGCGTCCAGCCGGTCGGCGGCGACCAGCGCCACGTCCAGGCTGCGGGTGTGCACCGACGTGGCGAGGCTGTGCGGGGTGTCGTTGGCGAGCGCGATCGCCTCGTCCAGGTCGGCCGCCGCGTGCAGCACCGCGATCGGACCGAAGAACTCCTCGCGCGCCAGGGGGTGTTCGCCGGGTACGTCGGCGAGCAGGGTCGGCTCGACGTACCAGCCGGCCCGCTCGGGGATCCGCCCGCCGGTGAGCACGCTCGCCCCGGCCGCGACGGCCGACGAGACCGCCCCCGTCACCCGCTCCCGCGCGGCGGCGTTGATCACCGGCCCGCACACCGCGTCGTCCACCGCCGCCAGCGCCTTGACCAGGGCCTCGCGCAGCGGCTCGTGGGCCGCGCCGACCGCGATCACCCGGCTGGTGGCGGTGCACTTCTGCCCGGCGTACCCGGCGACGGCGGCCGCGATGTGGGCGGCGGCCAGCTCCACATCCGCATCCGGTAGCACCAACGCGGCGTTCAGGCCGCCGAGTTCGGCCTGCACCGGCACCCCGCGCCCGGTCGCCGCCCGCACCACCGCCCGCCCGACCCCGGTCGAGCCGGTGAAGGACACCACGTCCGCCGCGTCGACCAGCGCCGCGCCCTCCTCGGCCCCGCCCGGCAGCACCGTGAGGACGTCGGCGGGCAACCCGGCCAGCTCCGCCAGCCGCAGCGCGCACGCCGTCGCCTCCGGCGCGGGCTTGAGCACCGCCGTGTTCCCGACCGCCAGTGCCGGCGCGGCCTTCCAACTGGGGATCGCCAGCGGGAAGTTCCACGGCGTGATCAGCCCGGCCACCCCGTACGGGCGCCGCCGGGTGAGCAGCAGCCCGGGCCCGGCGGCCGGCTCGTGCACCTCCCCGGACGGCGCGTACGGCGCCTGCGCGTAGTACCGCCAGATCGCCGCCGTCCGGGCGACCTCGCCGCGCGCCTCGGCGAGCGGCTTGCCGACCTCGCGCACGATCAGCGCGGCCAGCTCCTGCGCGTGCGCCTCGACGGTCTCGGCGATCCGCCCCAGCGCCGCCGACCGGGCGCCCGCACCGGCCCCGAGCCAGCCGCCCTGCGCGGCCCGGGCCCGTCCGACGACGGCCCGTACGGCCTCGGCGCCGGGCTCCTCGACGGCGACCACGAGGTCGCTCGGATCGGCCGGATTGTACGAGGTGATGGTCACAACTAGCAGCCCTTCGGAGCGAGTTCAGAACGGAGCGTCAGAGCAGGAAACCCGCCGGGAACGGGTCGTCCGGGTCGAGGAAGTACTGGGCGGTGCCGGTGATCCAGGCCCGCCCGGTGACAGTGGGCACCACGGCGGGCCGCCCGGCCACCTCGGTCTCCTCGACCAGCCGCCCGGTGAAGGTCGTCCCGATGAAGGAGTCGTTGCGGAAGTCCCGCCCCAGCGGCAGTTCGCCGCGCGCGTGCAGCTGCGCCATCCGCGCCGAGGTGCCGGTGCCGCAGGGCGAGCGGTCGAACCAGCCGGGGTGGATGGCCATCGCGTGCCGGGAGTGCTCGGCGGTGGAGCCGGGGGCGAGCAGCTGGACGTGGTGGCAGCTGTGGATGGACGGGTTCTCCAGGTGCACCGGCCGGTCCGGGCCCGCGTTGATGGCCGCCATCAGCGCGAGGCCGGCGTCCAGGATGTCCTGCTTGCGCTCACGCTCGAACGGAAGCCCGAACTCGGCGAGCGGCAGGATGGCGTAGAAGTTGCCGCCGTACGCGAGGTCGTAGCCGACCGTGCCGTACCCGGGCACCTCGATCTTGCGGTCCAGCGCGACGGAGTACGAGGCGACGTTGCGGATGGTCACCGCCTTGGCGGCGCCGTCCTCGACCAGCACCTCGGCGACCACCAGCCCGGCGGGCGTGTCCAGGCGCACCGTGGTGACCGGCTCGACCACCGGCACCATCCCGGTCTCGACCAGCACCGTGGCCACCCCGATGGTGCCGTGCCCGCACATCGGCAGCAGTCCGGAGACCTCGATGTAGAGCACCCCGAAGTCGGCGTCCGGCCGGGTCGGCGGCTGCAGGATGGCACCGCTCATCGCGGCGTGCCCGCGCGGCTCGTACATCAGCAGGGTGCGGAAGTGGTCCAGGTGCTGCTGGAAGTGCACCCGGCGCTCGGCCATGGTGGCGCCGGGGATGACGCCGAAACCGCCGGTGATCACCCGGGTCGGCATACCCTCGGTGTGCGAGTCGACGGCGTGGAACACGTGACGGCTGCGCATGGCTGACAACTCCCATGTGGTAGCGGTTGGTTGAGGCCGGCTGCCCCCGCAGCCGGCCGGGCGGTCACGGACTACGCGAGCCCCTCGGCCAGCGCCTTCTCGGTGGCCGCGCGCACGGCCGCCTCGACCTCCGGCGCCAGCGGCTGCCGCGGCGCCCGGACCGGACCGCCGGGGCGCCCGGCGATGTCCATGGAGAGCTTGATGGCCTGGACGAACTCGGTCTTGGAGTCCCAGCGCAGCAGCGAGTGCAGCGACTTGTACAGCGGCAGCGCGATCTCCAGGTTGTGCTCGACGGCCGCGCGGTAGAGCGCCACCGAGGCCTCCGGCAGCGCGTTCGGGTATCCGGCGATCCAGCCGACCGCACCGGCCAGCGCCAGCTCCAGCAGCACGTCGTCGGCCCCGATCAGCAGGTCCAACCCGGGGGCCAGCTCGGCGAGTTCGTACGCCCGGCGGACATCCCCGCTGAACTCCTTGACGGCCACGATCGAGCCCTCGCCGTGCAGTCGGGCGAGCAGCGCGGGCACCAGGTCGACCTTGGTGTCGATCGGATTGTTGTACGCGACGACGGGCAGGCCCGCCTTGGCGACCTCCGCGTAGTGCGCGCGCACCGCGTCGTGGTCGGCCCGGTAGGCGTTCGGCGGCAGCAGCAGGACGGAGCCCGCCCCGGCCTCGGCGGCCTGCTCGGCCCAGCGGCGGGACTCGGCGCTGCCGTACGCGGCGACCCCGGGCATGACCCGGGAGCCGTCGCCGGCCGCCTCGATCGCCACCTCGACGACCCGGGCGCGCTCCTCGGCGGTGAGCGTCTGGTACTCGCCCAGCGAGCCGTTGGGGACGACGCCGTCGCAGCCGGACTCGATCAGCCAGCGGACGTGCTCGGCGTAGGCGTCGTAGTCGACGGAGAGGTCCGCGCGCAGCGGGATCGCGGTGGCGACCATGACGCCGCGCCAGGGACGGGTGGTGTCGTGCTGGGTGATGGACACGTTGAGCTCCTTGGTGAGGTGTGACATTTTATAAACGGGAACAGGCCGGAGACAAGAGTCCCCGCCCCGCGCGTTCGACGGACTGCCGGACTGCCGGACTGCCGGACTAGCCGTCACCCGACGCCGACCCCGACGCCGAACCCGGGCCCGATACCGAACCCGAGCCGGAATCCGACACCGCTCCCCCCGCCGCCAGCTGCGCCAGCGGCACCGGGCAGGCCAGCGGCCGCCGATCGGCCCCGGACTCCGCGGCACCCGACAGACAGGCCACCGCCGGACCGCACATCCGCCCCTGGCACCAGCCCATCCCCGCCCGGGTGAGCAGCTTGACGGTCCGGGGATCGCCCGCGCCGAGCTCCTCCACCGCCTCCCGGATCCGCGCGACCGGCACTTCCTCGCACCGGCACACATCGGTCTCCGGCCGCAGCCACCCGGTCCAGCCGGCCCCCGGCCGGTGGGCGGCCGCCATCAGCTCGGCGAAGGCCCGCAGCCGTGCCCGCCGGCGCCGCAGCGCCGGCGCCGGAAGCGCCCCGGCGATCGCGTGCGCGGCCAGCTCCCCCTCGACCAGTGCGAGGTCCGCGCCGCCGACGCCGTTGGTCTCCCCCGCCGACCACAGCCCCGGCACCGAGGTGCGCAGCCCCGCGTCGACCCGCAGCGCGACCGCCCCGTCCGGCCCGGTCAGGGTGTCGGCGCCCAGCTCGGTGGCGAGGTCGATCTGCGGCAGCAGCCCGTGCCCGACGGCCAGCGCGTCGCAGTCGATCCGCCGCTCGGTGCCGGGGCGCGGCCGCCAGTCCGCGTCCAGCCGGGCCACCGTGACCCCGGTGACCCGGTCCGTCCCGTGCACTTCCACGACGGCGCTGCGCCGCCGCAGCCGGACCCGGTGCCGCAGCAGCGCACTGCCGTGCCCGGCGCCCTCGACCAGCTTGGCGGGGACGGCCGCCAGCACGTCGGGGCGCCGGGCGTACCCGAGGTAGTCGCCGGCCTCGACCACCGCCGGGACCTCCGCCCCGGCACTGACCAGCGAGGAGGCCGCCGCCAGCAGCAGCGGCCCGCTGCCGGCCACCACGATCCGCCGCCCGGGCAGCACCAGCCCGGCCTTGAGCATCGCCTGCGCGCCGCCCGCGGTGACCACCCCGGGCAGGGTCCAGCCGGGGAAGGGCAGCTGCCGCTCGTACGCCCCGGTGGCGAGCAGCACCGTCCGGGCCAGGACGGTGTCCCGGTCGGTGGCCCGCGGCCCCCGGGTGACGTGCACCGCGAAGCCGTCCCCGGTCCGCTCCAGCGCCCAGACCTGATGGCCACCCCGGAACTCGGCCCGCTCGGCGGAGTCGAGCCGCGAGGCCAGCCCGGTGTAGGTCGACCAGCCGTGGTGCAGCCGGCCCGGACGGGCCGCGCCCAGTCCGGGCGCGGGGTGCCGGTAGTACTGCCCGCCGGTGCTCTGCCCGCCGTCCAGCAGGACGCAGCTCAGCCCGAGCTCGGCGGCGGTGACGGCGGCGGCCAGCCCGGCGGGCCCGGCCCCGACCACCGCGAGGTCGTAGCGGGAGTCACGGGGGTCAGACGGCGAGGTCGGCACGGCCGTGGCCCTCCTGGGTGGTGACGACGGTGCCCGGCTCGGCGGGCAGCAGACAGGTGCGCTGGTTGGGGCGGCCGTCCACGGTGGCCAGGCAGTCGAAGCAGGCGCCGATCCCGCAGAACGCCCCGCGCGGGCGCCCGCCGATCCGGGTGGTGCGCCAGGCGAGCACGCCGTCGGCCCAGAGCGCGGCGGCGATCGACTGCCCGGACAGGGCGGGGACGGGCCGCCCGTCGAACTCGATCTGGTGGGCGGGCCCGGGCCGGGCCTCGACCAGCCCTGCGGGGGTGCGGGGACGACGGGTCACGGCTTCTCCAAGGAGTCTGACGCGGCCGGGAACCGGTCCGCACGGAACGGCGCGAGGTCCAGCTCCGGCTGCTTCCCGGTCAGCTGCTCGCTGATCAGCAGCCCGGTGGCCGGCGCCAGCCCGATCCCGGCGCCCTCGTGGCCGCAGGCGTGGTGGAGCCCGGGCACCCGGGGGTCGGCCCCGACGGCGGGCAGGTGGTCCGGCAGGTACGGGCGGAAGCCCCGGTAGACGCGCATCACGGCGACGTCCGCGAGCACCGGGAACAGCGCCGCGGCCTGGCCGGCCAGCCGGCGCAGCACCTCCTGGGACAGGGTGCGGTCGAAGCCGACCCGCTCCCGGCTGGCCCCGATCAGCACCGGCCCGCCGGGGGTGCCCTCGACCACGGCGGAGGTCTGCAGCCCGGCCGAGCCGCTGGCGACGTCGGCCACGTAGTCGGCGGCGTAGACCTTGTGCCGGACGATCCTCGGCAGCGGCTCGGTGACCAGCACGAAGCCGCGCCGAGGCAGCACCGGCAGGTGCACTCCGGCGAGGGCGGCCAGCTCGCCGCCCCAGGTGCCGGCCGCGTTGACCACGGCGGGCGCGGCCAGTCGGCGCCGGTCGGTCCGTACGCCGCGCACCGCGCCGTCCGGCCCCAGGTCCACGGCCGTCACGCTCTCCCCGGTGATCAGCTCGGCACCCATCCGGCGGGCCTCGCGCAGCAGGTGGGCGGCGGCCAGGGCGGGCTGGACCTGGGCGTCCTGGGGGTAGTGGAAGCCGCCCGCCAGCCCGGGGGCGAGGTGCGGCTCCAGCTCGCGCAGCCGTTCGGCCGGGACCTCCTCGGCGGCCACCCCGGCCGTGGCCTGCCCGGCGGCGAAGTCCCGCAGAGCCTGCTGCCCGGCCGCCGTCGAGGCGACCACCACGCCGCCCTTGGGCTCGTACTCCACGGCCGGACCGAGGTCCTCGGCGAGCTCGCGCCAGAGCCGGGTGCTGAGCAGGGCGAGGTCGAGCTCGGGCCCGGGTTCCTTGTCGGAGACCAGCAGGTTGCCCTCGCCCGCCCCGGTGGTACCCCCGGCCACCGGCCCGCGGTCGACGACGGCGACGGCGAGGCCGGCACGGGCGGCGTAGTAGGCGCAGGCGGCGCCGACGACTCCGGCGCCGACCACGACGACGTCCAGGGGAGGTCTCTGGGTCTTCAGCACGCCAGTAATATGTCACATGCCATCGGCGCTGCCAAGACCGCCCGGAGCGGCAGGACGGCGAAAAGCCCCGGCCCGCCGCGGGAGGCGGCGGGCCGGGGCTTCACGAGGAACTACCGGCTCAGGTGATGTCGTCCATCTGCTCGTGCCGCCCGGCCGACACCGGCGCGGCACTGGCCGTCGGCGCCGCCGAGGCGCGCACCGACTCCGCACCATCGACCTCCTGCACCGCGAGATCCAGGTGCGAGGCCTCCTCGTCGTCCAGGTCGGCGTCCGGGTTGTTGCGCCGCTTGCGCCGGTCGTTGAGCAGCGCGACGGCCACCGCGGCGAAGTACAGCGCCCAGATCGGCATGGCCAGCAGCAGCATGCTGACCGGGTCGGCGCCCGGGGTGGCGAACGCGGTGAACACGGTGATGCCCATGACCATCCCGCGCCACCAGCTGAGCAGCCGCTTGCCGGTCACGATGCCGACCATGTTGAGCATCACCAGCAGCAGCGGGAACTCGAAGCCCAGACCGAAGACCAGCACCATCCGGGTGGCGACGTCGAAGTAGTCCTCGGGCGGCAGGATCGGCGTCGTGTCGCTCGGGGTGAACGAGATCAGCATCTCGACCATGGTCGGCATCACCCAGATGGCACAGGCCACACCCGTCAGGAACAGCGGGGCGCCGCAGGCCATGAAGATGACCGCGTACTTCTTCTCGTGCCTGTGCAGGCCGGGCGCCACGAAGGCCCACACCTGGTACAGCCAGACCGGGACGGCCGCCACCACGCCCGCGGTCAGCGCGACCTTCAGCATCCAGTTGAAACCGGCGGTGAGGCCGATGTTGGACACCTGGGCGCAACGCCCGTGGTACTGGTCCGAGTCCTGCTTGGTGGGGCACTGCGGCAGCGGCTCGAGCAGGAAGTGCTCGATCTGCTTGTGGTAGATCGCCGCGATGATCGCGAACAGCACGATCGCCAGGACCGACTTGACCACGCGGTTGCGCAGTTCCCGCAGGTGGTCGGCGAGGGCCATCCGCCCCTCAGGATCCTTGGGCTCCTTCTTCGGCGCCTTGGAGAGCTTGCTCAACCCCGGTCCTCAACTCGTGCGTCGAGGCCCGCCGGTCGACGGGCCTCCATGGTCGCGTGCGTCGCGTGCGTCGCCTGCGTCGCGTACATCACGTCCGTCACGTACGCCGCGCTCAGTGCGGGCGGTCGTCGGGCGCGGACGGTCCGGCGCCCGACTCGGCCACCGGCCGGGCCGTGGCCGACGCGCCCGGAGCCGTCTGGATGGTCTTGACCGACGACCGCGCCGCACCGTCGACCCGCGGCGCCGGCCGCGCCGCGCTCCCGCCCGAGGCGCCGTCCGAGCGCATCGCCTTGGTCTCGCTCCTCAGGATCCGCAGCGACTGCCCCAGCGAACGAGCCAGATCGGGCAGCCGCTTGGATCCGAACAGCACGATGGCGAACACCGCGATCACCACGATCGCGGTCACCGACAAGCGCATGCGCCGACCACCTTCAGCCTCCACGGCCCGACAGGCCGCCCGCCGCGGATGGTAACCGCTGCGGATGACGCCCCGACGACGGCCGCCCGAACAGGACAGCGGCTCCCGGTTCGCAGTTCAGGAGCCACTTGAGAGCGTAACCCGCCCCTACCTCGGTACAGCAGCCCCCGTACCGCCGATGCCCCGGTGTGCCACCCGAAATTCCGCCTAACGGTTCGGAACCGCCGAGGCCAGCTCCCCCGCCGCCTCGGTCAGCGCCCGCGAGGCCGCGTCCACGCCCTTGGCCAGCGCCCGTACGTCCATCCAGAGCCGGATCGCGAGGACCCCGAGGACCAGCAGGCCCGCGGTGGCGAGCAGGACGGCGGCGACGAGCATCCAGGACATGCGCCCCACCCTATCGCCAGGCCCGCGCTACCCCTCGGCCGGGACGAGCCGCATGGTGCGGACCCCCGCCCCGGTGAGCGCCTCGACGATCTTCTCCCCGGCCGGCTTGCGCACCGCCGCCCCGCAGAGCGGACAGCCGAAGCTGTAGTGCGCCTGCGCCGGGGTCCGACCGAGGGTCAGCCGGAACTCCTCGGCCGGGAGCTCCACCTTCTCCCGGCACTCCGAGCAGTACACCTTGAATCTGGTCCCGGGCTCCACCGGTCAGACCTGCCCCTCCCCGTAGGCGGCCAGCGCCTCCCGCGCGGCCGAGCGCGCCTGCTCGGCCAGCTCGGGCGGCGAGACGATCCGGCCGTCCCGGCCCAGCCGCAGCGCCAGCGGGCGCAGCTGGGAGGGGTCGGCGCTGCGCAGGGTGATCCGCAGCCCGCCGTCGGGCAGCTCCTCGGCGCGGTCGTGGGTGTAGTACTCGGCCACCCAGCGCCCGCCGGAGGAGACCTCCACCACCACCTCGGGGTCGTCCGCCGCCGGGTTGACCAGCCCGCCGCTCAGGTCGCGCGGCTCGCGCCGGGGCGGGTCGGCCGGGACGTCCAGGACGCGGATCTCGGCGACCCGGTCCAGCCGGAACATCCGGTGGTCCTCGGAAGTGCGGCACCAGGCCTCGAGGTAGGTGTGGCCCTCGGTGAGCAGCCGGATCGGGTCGACCTCGCGCTCGGTCATCCCGCCGCGCCCGTGCGAGTAGTAGCGGAGCCAGAGCCGGCGGCCCTCGCTGAGCGCGCGGTCGATGTCGGCGAAGACGTGGCTCTCGGCCTCGAAGGTCACGCCGACCCGGGCGCTGCCCTCGGCGCTCTCCCCGGCCGCGTTCTCGATCTTGGCGACGGCCCGGGTGAGCGCCTCCCGGTCCCCGGCCCGCAGGCCCGGCAGCCCGGCCACCGCGCGGGCGGCCACCAGCAGCGCGGTGGCCTCGTCGGCGGCCAGCCGCAGCGGCTGGGCCACGTCGTCGACGTTGTGCCACCAGATCCGCTCGCCGTCGGTGTCGATGTCGAGCAGGTCGCCGCCGCGGAAACTGGTGCCGCACATCGGCAGCACGTTGAGGTCCCCGATCAGCTCGCGCTCGCTGATCCCGAAGGCCCGGGCCACCTCGGCGACCTCGGCCCCGGGCCGCTCGCGCAGGTAGGTGACCAGCGACAGCATCCGTCGCGTCTGGTCGATCGCATTACTCATGCCCGTACGTCCTCCGAGTCCAGCCCCGCGACCGCCCGCAGCCGGTCGATCACATCCGCCCGCAGCTCCTCCGGCCCGAGCACCAGCACGTCCGGCCCGAACTCCGCGAGGTCGGCGCCCAGCCCGTTGCCGTACGGGATCTCCAGCTCGTCCCAGCCCTCGTCCACCCGGCTGCTGTTGAGCGCCTTGGTGCGCAGCGGGAAGCCGGCCCCCCGGCGGACCCGGACGGTCGCGGTGGCGGTGGCGCCCTCCCCGGCGAACTTGGCCACCGTGGCCCGCACGTCCACGTGCTCGGGCACCGTCCCGAGGAAGGCCCCGTTCTTCGCCTTCACCTTGCCGGTGATCCGGCTGAGCCGGAACACCCGGGCGTCGCCCCGGTCGCGGTCGTACCCGGCCAGGTACCAGTGCCCGCGCCAGCACTCCAGCGCCCACGGCTCGACGCTGCGCTGCTCGACGGCGGCTGCCCCGGCCTTGCGGTACTCGAAGGTCACCGGACGACGGTCCCGGGCGGCGGTGAGCAGCGGCTCGAACGCGGCCTCCCGGGCTGGGATGCGCGGCTCCAGGGCGGTCCGGCCCTCGGCCTCGCTGAACGGCACCCCGGCCGCGCGCAGCTTCTGCAGCGCGCCGCTGGCCGCGCCGGACATCTTGGCCTGCTGCCAGACCCGGGCGGCCAGGGTGAGCGCGGCGGCCTCCTCGGCGTCCAGCGCGATCTCGGGCAGCCGGTTGCGGTCGGCGCGGGCGAGGTAGCCGAGCTCGCCGTCCAGGGCGCTCTCGTCGACGTCGATCACCAGGCCGAGCTCGCGCAGGTCGTCCTTGTCCCGCTCGAACATCCGGTTGAAGGCGTCCTCGCTGCTGTTCTGCCAGGCCTCACGGTACGCCTCGATGGATTCCCGCAGCTCCTTCTTGGAGAGCGGACGTCTGGTGTTCATCAGGCACAGGGCGAGATTCATCAGCCGCTCTGCCTTGGCGATCGCCATCGCTGACCCTTCCGGTGTGCCGCGCCGCGCGCGGGGTGCGCCAACCGGGCGATCCTCACCCGGCGGGACCGACCGTACCGGTAGCGGTACGCACTGCAAAAGCCGCGTCCCACGCCTGATCCCCACGACGTGCCGTTCGGGCCCGAACACGGCCTCGGGCCGGGCCCCGGAGGGGTCCGGCCCGAGGTCACGACAGGCTCAGACGGCCAGCAGGTCGACCACGAAGATCAGGGTCGAACCGGCCGGGATGGCCGAGGTCGGCGACTGGTTGCCGTACGCCAGGTGCGAGGGGATGGTCAGCTCGCGGCGACCACCGACCTTCATGCCGACGACGCCCTGGTCCCAGCCCTTGATGACGCGGCCGCCGCCCAGCGGGAAGCGGAACTCGTTGGGGCTCCGGTTCCAGCTCGCGTCGAACTCCTCGCCGGTCTCGAAGGTCACGCCGACGTAGCGGACGCTGACGTTCTGACCCTTCTTGGCCTCCGCGCCGTCGCCCACGACGATGTCACGGATCTGCAGCTCCGTCGGGGCGTCGCCGATCGGGAAGTCGATCTCAGGCTTCTCGTTGAGGTTGACGCTCACAGTCCCTCTTCTCACGTTCGCGTTGCTTACACGACCAAGCGGCGGGCACCCGCACCCGGTCCGTTCCTGGACCACGGTACGGGCGCCCGCCGCCCGTAGGGCTCCGGCCACGCGGCCGGACCCGAAGGTCACACGCCCTCTATTGTCACCCGAAAGTGGATCAGCCCTGACCCGCGTCCAGAATGTCCACCACGAAGACCAGGGTCGCAGCGGGCGGGATGTCGCCCTGCCCCTTGTCCCCGTAGCCCAGCGAGGCCGGGATCACCAGCTCGACCCGGCTGCCGACGGTCTGACCCACCAGCCCCTGGTCCCAGCCCTGGATGACCTGGCCGCCGCCGACCGGGAAGGAGAACGCCTGGCCCTTGCTGAGCGAGGAGTCGAAGACCTTGCCGTCCTTGGCCAGCGCGCCGGTGTACTGGACGACGACCTTCTCGCCCTTCTCCACCGCCGGCCCGGTGCCCTTGATCAGGACGTGAGTCTTCAGCTCGGTCGGGTCCTTGGCGCCCGCCACCGGGGTGATGTCGGCCGGCTTCTTGCCGTTGTCCTTGACCTGCGGGAAGTCCGCCGGCGGCGGGGTGACGGTACCGCTCACCACGGCGTCGGGCGCGTTGCTGTTGCGGATGTCGATCACGAAGATCAGGTCGTCCTTGGCGCCGATCGACATGTCCGGCTTGCCCTGCGAGCCGAAGGCGGCGGCCGGCGGGGCCACCACCAGCACCCGGCTGCCGGCCTTCTTCCCGACCACGGCCTGGTCCAGCGCCGGGATCAGCGCGTCGGTGCCGGCCTGGAAGATCTGCGGCTTGCCGTTGTTGTCGTACGAGCTCGGGATGTCCTTGCCGGTGTTCCAGTCCTTGGCGGTGTAGTCCACCGAGGTCCAGGAGTTCTTGTCCACCTTGGGGCCGTTGCCCTCGGACAGCACCTTCACCACGAAGGAGCCGTCGGACTTGTCGCCCGGCACCTGGATGTCGGCCTTTTTACCGAAGTCACCGGTGACCGTCGGCAGCACCTTGGCGCTGTCCTTGATCGGCGGCACCGGCTCGGCGCTCGGCGTGGGCGGCGCGGTTGCCACATCCGGCTTGGCGGCCGAGGCGCTGTCCTTGGAGGAGTCGTCCTTGTTCACCAGGTAGAGCGTGATGCCGCTGCCGACCAGCAGCACGGCCAGCACCGTGCCGAGGATCACGCCCAGCTTGCCCACGCTCGGCGGGTTCTCGTCGTACCCGGCCTCCGAGCTGTCGGCCTTGCGCACGTTGCTGGCGAAGATCTGCGGGGCGTCGTCCGTCGTGGTGCCACCCGTGGCGCGCGACTGCTCGCCGGGCTGCGCCCAGCCGGCCTGCTGCGCCAGGATCGCCGGGGGAACGACGATCGACTCGCGATCCCCGGCAACCGGGCCGCCGGGACGAGAGGCGGCCGGGTCACCCGCAGAGCTGTCGTTCGCCGCGGTGCCGGCCCCGCCCGGGCTCGGCGTCTTCTCAGTCATGACTCCCCATCCATCTCGCCACGAGGTCTTCCAGGTCTACGCCCGGCGTGCTGACCGCCGGCCTGCCGCCGCACCGCCCGCCCCGGACCTCGGCGCCGGGCGGCGCCTGCCACAGTGCGAGGGCAGTATGACAGCTCAGGATGAGGGCGGACGCTTCGTTGTACGAGCGTCCGCCCAAGCGTACGGAATCCTGCGGGTGACTTCCTAGAGCGCCCGCTAGACGGCTTCCAGGATGTCGATCACGAAGACCAGCGTGGAGTTCGCCGGCACCGCACCCTGCGCCTGGTCCTTGTACCCGAGCGCCGGCGGCACCACCAGCTGGATCCGACTGCCCACGTTCTGCCCGACCAGGCCCTTGTCCCAGCCCTCGATCACGCTGCCGGTGCCGATCTGCACCGCCTGCGCGCCACCGTGCGTCCAGGAGGCGTCGAACTGCTGCCCGTTGCTCCACAGCACCCCGGTGTACTGCACCACCAGGGTCTGCCCGGGCTTGACCGGCTTGCCCTCGCCCTTGATCAGCACCGACTGCTGCAGGTCGGTGGGTGCGGCCTGCCCGGCCGGGATGGTGATCGTCACCGGCGCCTTGCCGTTGTCCTTGACCTGCGGCAGCGTCGCGGCGGGCTGGGTCATGGTCCCGGTCAGGGTGGCGTCCTGCGGCAGGCTCTCGACGATGTCCAGCACGAACACCACGGTGTCCCCCGAGCCCACGCCCAGCTGGCCGGAGCCCTTGTCCGCGAAGGCCGCCGCCGGCGGGGCCACCACCAGCAGCCGGGTGCCCACCTTCTTGCCGATCACGCTCTGGTCCAACGCCGGCACCAGCTGCCCGCTGCCGGCCTGGTAGAGCTGCGGCTTGCCGTTGTCGTCGTACGAGCTGGGCAGGTCCTTGCCGGTGGTCCAGTCCTTCGCCGAGTAGTTGACGGTCACCCAGTCGCCCTTGTTGACCGTCGACCGATCGCCCTCGACCACCGTGTTCACCACGAACTGACCGCTCGGCTGCTGGCCCTCGGGGATGGCGATGGTGGCCTTGCTGCCGAAACCGCCACCCGAAAGAGTGGGCATCGGCGAGGCCTCGGAGACCGGCGTGGGCACCGTCGGCGCGGCCGTCGCGGTGGACGGCGTCGCCGGGCCGGCCGCCTTGGTCGAGCTGCTGCAGGCGACCGCGAGCAGCAGCGGCAGGGTGAGAAGCAAACCGGCGGTGCGGCGCACGGTGGTCCTAACTGTCGGTCGAAGTCGGCTCTCGTGACTCGACGGACAGCGTATGCCCGGCACGCGTCCGGCCCCGGTAGACACCACCGGGGCCGGACACGCCATCGTGATCATGGCGCCTCGATCACGTTCGGGGCCTACATCCCCGCGATCAGCTTCTCCACCCTCTCGTCCACCGAACGGAACGGGTCCTTGCACAGCACCGTGCGCTGCGCCTGGTCGTTCAGCTTCAGGTGCACCCAGTCCACCGTGAAGTCCCGGCGCTGCTCCTGCGCCCGCCGGATGAAGTCCCCGCGCAGCCGGGCCCGGGTGGTCTGCGGCGGGATCGACTTGGCCTCGAAGGTCTTGAGGTCGGTGGTCACCCGCTGCGCCTGGCCCTTGCCCTGGAGCAGGTAGAACAGGCCGCGGCGGCGGTGGATGTCGTGGTACGCGAGGTCGATCTGGGCCACCCGCGGGTTGGACATGCTCATCTGGTGCTTCTCGCGGTAGCGCTCGATGAGCTTGTACTTCATGATCCAGTCGATCTCGGTGGCCACCCCGTCGAGCCGCTCGGTGCGCACGGCCTCCAGGGTGCGGCCCCACAGGTCGAGCACCCGGGCGATGGTGCCGGTGTTGATCCCCTTGCGGTCGGCGAACTCCAGGGCCTTGGAGTAGTACTCCTCCTGGATGTCCAGCGCGCTGGCCTCGCGGCCGTTGGCCAGGCGCACCTGGTGGGTGCCGGTGAGGTCGTGGCTGACCTCGCGGATCGCCCGGATCGGGTTCTCCAGGGTGAGGTCGCGCATCACCACGCCGGCCTCGATCAGCCGCAGCACCAGGTCGGTGGCGCCGACCTTGAGCAGCGTGGTGGTCTCGGACATGTTGGAGTCGCCGACGATCACGTGCAGCCGACGGTAGCGCTCGGCGTCCGCGTGCGGCTCGTCCCGGGTGTTGATGATCGGACGGGAGCGGGTGGTCGCCGAGCTGACGCCCTCCCAGATGTGCTCGGCCCGCTGGCTGACGCAGTACACCGCGCCGCGCGGGGTCTGCAGCACCTTGCCCGCGCCGCAGATCAGCTGGCGGGTCACCAGGAACGGGATCAGCACGTCGGCCAGCCGGGAGAACTCGCCGTGCCGGGCCACCAGGTAGTTCTCGTGGCAGCCGTAGGAGTTGCCGGCCGAGTCGGTGTTGTTCTTGAAGAGGTAGACGTCCCCCGCGATGCCCTCCTCGTGCAGCCGCCGCTCGGCGTCCACCAGGAGTCCTTCGAGGATGCGCTCGCCCGCCTTGTCGTGCGTCACCAGCTCGACCACGTCGTCGCACTCGGGGGTGGCGTACTCGGGGTGGGAGCCGACGTCGAGGTAGAGCCGGGCGCCGTTGCGCAGGAAGACGTTGCTGCTGCGGCCCCAGGAGACGACCCGGCGGAACAGGTACCGCGCCACCTCGTCCGGCGACAGCCGTCGCTGCCCGCGGAACGTGCAGGTCACACCGTACTCGTTCTCCAGCCCGAAAATCCGGCGGTCCATGAGCACTCCATTCTGGTCGGAGCTGTCCGAAACCGCCTCCACGACGACGTGCGTCGCAGGGGCACCGGAGTCCCGTGCGGCGATCGCCTCGCCGCACGGGACTCCGCAGGCACTACTCGTCCGACGGCGGGGTGGCCGCCGGGTTCTCCTCGTCGTCCGCCTCGGCGGACTGGTCCCCGTCGAGCAACCGGCCGAGCTGGTTGCCCAGAATCCGCTTGAACTTGCGCTGCTGGAACCGCTGGCGGTCGAGGACCGCGACCTCCAGCTGCTCCGGGGTGAGGGGGCGCGGGCTGCCGCCGTTGGGGTCGCGGGCGAGCGAGTCCACGGCCACCTTCACCGCCTCGGTCAGGCTCAGGCCGACGCGGTGGCGCTGGCCCAGGTAGTTGCCGATCGAGTCGGCGTTGCCGCCGACCACGACGTAGTTCTTCTCGTCGACGACCGAGCCGTCCGGGGTGAGCCGGTAGATCTGGTCGTTGTCGGCGGTGCGGCCGACCTCGGCCACGATCAGCTCGACCTCGTACGGCTTCTCGCCGACCGAGGAGAAGATGGTGCCCAGAGTCTGGGCGTACACGTTGGCGAGGCCCCGGGCGGTGACGTCGGCCCGGTCGTAGGAGTAGCCGCGCAGGTCGGCGTAGCGGACGCCGCCGATGCGCAGGTTCTCGAACTCGTTGTAGCGGCCGACCGCCGCGAAGGCGATCTTGTCGTAGATCTCGGAGACCTTGTGGAGGGCTCTGGAGGTGTTCTCCGCGACGAAGACGATGCCGTCGGCGTAGGTGAGCACGACCACGCTGCGGCCGCGCGCGATGCCCTTGCGGGCGTACTCCGCGCGGTCCGCCATGGCCTGCTGGGGCGAGACGTAGAACGGTGTCGACACCGGCGGTCGTCCCTTTCCTGTGAGGTGATGGCTAGAGCAGCGGGGCCTGCGGGCCGTTGGGGCGGGTCAGGCGCTCGTCGGTGATGGCGACGGCGATCTGTGCGACCTCCGCCCCGGTGAGGCGGCGGAAGCCGTCCTCGGTGATGAGCGAGACGATCGGGAAGATCTTCCGCGCCAGGTCCGGGCCGCCGGTGGCGGAGTCGTCGTCCGCCGCGTCGTAGAGCGCCTGGACGACCAGGGTGACGGCCTGGTCGGCCGTCAGGTCGTCGCGGTAGAGCTTCTTCATCGAGCCGCGGGCGAAGACCGAGCCCGAACCGGTGGCGGCGAAGCCGCGTTCCTCGGAACGCCCGCCGGTGACGTCGTAGTTGAAGATCCGGCCACGGCCGCGGTCCAGGTCGTAGCCCGCGAACAGCGGCACGACCGCGAGGCCCTGCATCGCCATGCCCAGGTTGCCCCGGATCATGGTGGTGAGCCGGTTGGCCTTGCCCTCCAGGGAGAGCGTGGTGCCCTCGATCTTCTCGTAGTGCTCCAGCTCCAGCTGGAACAGCCGGACCATCTCGACCGCGAGGCCGGCGGTGCCGGCGATGCCGACCGCGCTGTACTCGTCGGCCGGGAACACCTTCTCGATGTCGCGCTGGGCGATGACGTTGCCCATCGTCGCCCGGCGGTCACCGGCGATCACCACACCGCCGTCGAAGACCGCGGCCACGATCGTGGTCCCGTGCGGCGCCTCAACCACGGCACCCTCGGGGAGCCCGAGCCGGCCGGGGAGCAGCTCCGGCTTGTGCTCGGCGAGGAAGTCGAGGAACGAGGATGACCCCGGGGTCAGGAAGGCAGCCGGTAGACGCCCGGTGCCACGAGTGTTGGCTTCCACACGATTCCTTCCAGGTAGCTTGAAGCGCGCAATGCCCGCACCCTACCCGCCGACGATCACTGTCCACGCCTGGAGGGGCCGGTGCCGGGCGGCCGGGCGGCCGACGCCGCCCGACCGCCCAGGACTGTCGCGACCGTGAATTCCCGAATACCGGGGACGGGCTATTGCCCACCCTTTTGGACAAAGCCCCTCACGAAATCTTCCGCGTTCGACTCCAGGACCTCGTCGATTTCGTCCAGCACCGCGTCGACGTCGTCGCTCAGCTTTTCCTGGCGCTCCTTGAGGTCGTCGGAATTCTGGGTTTCCGCGGCCTGCTCCTCTACCTCCTCGGAAGAGCGGTTTGCCCGCTGCTGGCCGCCACCGGTGTCCTTGCTCGCCATTTCCCTCACCCCGCTCGAATCGTCTGGCACGGCTTGGCTGGTCGGTCGTTGCCGGTTGGCACCGACCCTATACACAAGGTGCGACTGCCGCTCCCGGTTTGCCGGTGGCGCTTCCTGTCCAACACCCGCTGCCACCCCGGATGATTCCCATTCGGCGGACGTTCACCCATGGTGATCGAAAAGTTACCCGCCGGCCAGGACGCGGAGCAGGTCCTCCGCCGTGCGGCAGCGGTCCAGCAGCTCCTTGACGTGGTTCCGGGTGCCGCGCAGCGGCTCCAGCGTGGGCACCCGCTGCAGCGAGTCCCGGCCCGGCAGGTCGAAGATCACCGAGTCCCAGGAGGCCGCCGCGACGTGGTCCGCGTACTGCTCCAGGCAGCGCCCGCGGAAGTACGCCCTGGTGTCCTCCGGGGGCTTGGAGACGGCCCGCTCGACCTCCTCCTCGGACACCAGCCGCTCGAACCGGCCACGGGCCACCAGGCGGTTGTAGAGGCCCTTCTCGGGCCGTACGTCGCTGTACTGGAGGTCGACAAGGTGCAGCCGCGGGTTGTCCCACTCCAGGGCGTCCCGGCTGCGGTAGCCCTCCAGGATCTCCCGCTTGGCGATCCAGTCCAGTTGCCGGGAGAGCGACATCGGGTCGCGCTCCAGCCGCCCGAGGACGTCCTCCCAGCGCGTCAGCACGTCCACGGTCTGCTCGTCGGCGTCGGTGCCGAAGCGGTCCTCGACGTACTTGCGGGCCAGTTCGAAGTACTCGAGCTGGAGCTGGACGGCGGTGAGCTTGCGCCCGTTGCGCAGGGTGATCAGGTGCTTGAGCGTCGGGTCGTGGGAGACCCGGTGCAGAGTGCGCACCGGCTGGTCGACGGCGAGGTCGGAGGCGATGAAGGAGTCCTCGATCATCGACAGGACCAGCGAGGTGGTGCCCAGCTTGAGGTAGGTGGAGATCTCGGAGAGGTTGGCGTCCCCGATGATCACGTGCAGCCGGCGGTACTTCTCGGCGTCGGCGTGCGGCTCGTCCCGGGTGTTGATGATCGGCCGCTTGAGGGTGGTCTCCAGGCCGACCTCGACCTCGAAGTAGTCCGCCCGCTGGCTGATCTGGAAGCCGTTCGACGAGCCGTCCTGGCCGATGCCGACCCGGCCCGCGCCGGCGACCACCTGGCGGGAGACGAAGAACGGGGTGAGGTGGCGAACGATGTCGGCGAACGGCGTCGCCCGCTTCATCAGGTAGTTCTCGTGGGTGCCGTAGGAGGCGCCCTTGTTGTCGGTGTTGTTCTTGTACAGGTGGATGGTCTGCCCGTTGGGCAGCTCCAGCGCGCGCTGCGCGGCGGCCGCCATGATCCGCTCGCCGGCCTTGTCCCACAGCACGGCGTCGCGCGGGTTGGTCACCTCGGGCGAGCTGTACTCGGGGTGCGCGTGGTCCACGTAGAACCGGGCCCCGTTGGTGAGGATCACGTTCGCGAGGCCGATGTCCTCGTCGGTCAGCTGGCTGGCGTCCGCCACCTCGCGCGCGAGGTCGAAGCCCCGCGCGTCGCGCAGCGGGTTCTCCTCCTCGAAGTCCCAGCGGGCCCGCCGTGCCCGGTGCATCGCCGCCGCGTAGGCGTTGACGATCTGGGACGAGGTGAGCATGGCGTTGGCGTTGGGGTGCCCGGGCACGGAGATCCCGTACTCGGTCTCGATGCCCATCACGCGCCGTACGGTCATGCGGCCCTCCTTGCCCGGTGCGCCGCCCCCGACGGACGGAACACGCTGACGTACCGCTGAACAGCACCGGCGCCGGCGGTCTGCCCGCGGACGGTGGGTCGAGCCTAGAACCCGGCGCCGACCGGCGGGCCCCGAGACGCGCCGTCCGGCTGCGGGGCCGCGAGGCGCCACAGCCGGACGGTGTGCGTACAGCTCCGGGGACCGCAGTCGGCCCGGGTTACCGCGTGCTTACAGGTACTGCCCCGTGTTGGCGACAGTGTCGATGGAGCGGCCGGACTCGGCGCCCTGCTTGCCGGTGACCAGCGTGCGGATGAAGACGATCCGCTCGCCCTTCTTGCCGGAGATGCGGGCCCAGTCGTCCGGGTTGGTGGTGTTGGGCAGGTCCTCGTTCTCCTTGAACTCGTCCACGCAGGCGGCGAGCAGGTGGGAGACGCGCAGACCGCGCTGACCGTGGTCGAGGAAGTCCTTGATGGCCATCTTCTTCGCGCGGTCGACGATGTTCTGGATCATCGCGCCGGAGTTGAAGTCCTTGAAGTACAGGACCTCCTTGTCACCGTTGGCGTAGGTGACCTCCAGGAAGCGGTTCTCCTCGGTCTCGGAGTACATCCGCTCCACGACCGACTGGATCATCGCCGCCACCGTGGCCTCGACGGAGCCGTCGTGCTCCTTGAGGTCGTCCGGGTGGAACGGCAGCGAGTCCTTGAGGTACTTGGAGAAGATGTCCTTCGCCGCCTCGGCGTCCGGGCGCTCGATCTTGATCTTGACGTCCAGGCGGCCGGGCCGCAGGATCGCCGGGTCGATCATGTCCTCGCGGTTCGAGGCGCCGATGACGATGACGTTCTCCAGGCCCTCCACGCCGTCGATCTCGGCGAGCAGCTGCGGGACGATGGTGTTCTCCACGTCCGAGCTGACGCCCGAACCGCGGGTGCGGAACAGCGACTCCATCTCGTCGAAGAAGACGATGACGGGCGTGCCCTCGCCCGCCTTCTCCCGGGCCCGCTGGAAGACCAGGCGGATCTGCCGCTCGGTCTCGCCCACGTACTTGTTGAGCAGCTCGGGGCCCTTGATGTTGAGGAAGTAGCTCTTCCCCTGGGGGCGGCCGGTGACCTCGGCGACCTTCTTGGCCAGCGAGTTGGCGACCGCCTTGGCGATCAGCGTCTTGCCGCAGCCGGGCGGGCCGTAGAGCAGCACGCCCTTGGGCGGGCGCAGCTCGTACTCCTTGAAGAGGTCGGCGTGCAGGTAGGGCAGCTCGACCGCGTCGCGGATCAGCTCGATCTGGTTGCTCAGGCCGCCGATCTGGCGGTAGTCGATGTCCGGGACCTCCTCGAGGACCAGCTCCTCGACCTCGGCCTTCGGCACGACCTCGTACACGTAGCCGGAGCGGGGCTCCAGCAGCAGGGCGTCCCCCGCCCGGACGGTGGTCCCCCGCAGCGGTTCCGCGAGGCGCACCACGCGCTCCTCGTCGGTGTGGCCGAGGACCAGGGCCCGCTCGCCGTCCTCGAGGACCTCCTTGAGGGTGACGATCTCGCCGATGCGCTCGAAGGCCATCGCGTCCACGATGTTGAGAGCCTCGTTGAGCATCACTTCCTGGCCGCGCCGCAGCTCGTCCAGGGCGACGTTCGGGCTGACGTTGACACGGAGCTTGCGCCCGCCGGTGAAGATGTCGGCGGTGCCGTCCTCGTTCGCTTCGAGGAAGGTGCCGAAGCCGGCCGGGGGCTGTGCCAGCCGGTCCACTTCCTCCTTGAGGGCCACGATCTGGTCGCGGGCCTCGCGCAGGGTGGAGGCGAGCCGTTCGTTCTGGGCGGTCACGCCGGCCAGGTTGGTCTGGAGCTCGACGATCCGCTCTTCGAGGATTCTCGAATTGCGCGGCGAGTCGGCGAGCTTGCGGCGCAGCACGGCGATTTCCTGCTCAAGGTACGAGACCTGAGCGGCCTCCTCGGAACCACGAGCGGGCCTGCCGGTGCTGCGGTTGTAGTCGTCATCGTGGGTTGCCACGGTCCTCACCTCCTCCGGGGAGCTGGACGCTTCCAGACCCTACCTGGGACCAGGGGTCCGTAAACCCCTAGATCAAGAAAGATGGAACGGGCGTGTCCGATCTTCGCCCCAGCGTGCTTCCCCTCTGCTAAGGGGATACCCACCGCGCACCTCTCAAAGCAGGCCAGATGTATCGTCGAGCGAAGTGATATCCGATCGCGACCGCAGTGCTGGGTCCGATCGTTGTACGAATGGCGGGATTGCTCCAGGAATAGGGGCGACCCGGGACAGAAACGGCAGGGAACCATGTCGGTGACCGAGCAGACGGCGACGACCGAGGAGCTGGAGGTGTGGATCGACCAGGATCTGTGCACCGGCGACGGCATCTGCGCCCAGTACGCGCCCGAGGTCTTCGAGCTGGACATCGACGGGCTGGCGTACGTGAAGGGCCCGGACGACGAGTTGCGCCAGCAACCCGGGGAGACCGCCCCGGTGCCGCTGACGCTCCTTCAGGACGTGGTGGACTCGGCGAAGGAGTGCCCCGGCGACTGCATCCACGTGCGCCGGGTCGCCGACCGGGTCGAGGTGTACGGCCCGGACGCGGAGTGAGTCGCCGGGCCGGGTCCGACGATTCGCGCCCGGCGGGAATTGTCGGACGGGCCTGAGGCCGGGCCTCAGGTCCGGCTGACCGGGGCGGCGGACTGGGTGCGTTCCCAGCCGCCGCCCTTGCGCGTCCAGGTGAGGTCGAGTGAGATGTCGGGCCGGAAGCGCGGCACGTCCTCGCTCGAATACCCCTGCGCGTGGCCGGTGACGGTGCCGTCGGAGCGCACCGCGAGCCGACTGAGGGTGAGGTTCTCGCGCTCGGTCAGCAGGGTGGCGACCACCGTCGGGCGCTCGCCGGCGCCGAAGCCGAGCAGGTAGACGGAGTCCGGCGGGGTGCCGGTGTCGGTGGCGCAGTGCGCGGCGACGACCGTGCCCGGCCGTCCGTCACCGAGCTCGGCGGGCACGCTGAGTACCGTCTCGACCGGGAACGGGCCGCAGTCCATCGGCAGTTGGGCCTTGGCCGGGTCGGGGGCGGCGCTCGCGGCGAGGGCCTCGGGGGCGCCACCGCGCACGGGCACCGGGGTGCCGGTCGCCGTGGAGGCGGCGAGGGCCGCGGCCACCACCGCGCCGCAGCCGGCCAGGGCGAGGGCCCAGTGCCAGGGGGCGGTGCGCGCGTGCCCGGGCCGGGTGCCGCTCTTCGGTGTCTGCTGTCCAGCCGTCGCCGTCGTCCCGACCGCGGTCTCCACCCGGCGTCCCCTCCAGAGTTCCAGGAGCTGGTCTGCGTGCGCGAGCATCGTCCCACACGGTGCCCACGGGCTCCCGGCCGGGGAGCCGAAGGGCGCGCCGGTGCCGAAAGCGACGAACGACAAGCGAGGAACGAGCGCCGGGTCGGGAGCGCCCGGAGGCGAGCCGACCACAGCAGGAAGGGGTGATGCGGGCCTTACGCCCGCACCACCCCTTGCGTGTTGTCGGGTGTCAGCCCAGGTCGGGCTGCTCGGACTCGGTGTCACGGGCGGCCTTGCGGGCCGCTGCGCGCTCCTGCAGGGTCGGCTCGGGCGCCCCGCTGTCGTAGTCCTCGCCGTAGGCGCCCTTGGCCGGGCGGCGGCGGCGCAGCGGCGGCTCGACGCCGTCCGCCAGGCGGCGGGCGGTGAGCAGGAAGCCGGTGTGGCCGATCATCCGGTGGTCCGGGCGGACCGCCAGGCCCTCCAGGTGCCAGGTGCGGACCATGGTCTCCCAGGCCTGCGGCTCGGTGAAGGTGCCGTGCTCGCGCAGCGCCTCGACGGTCCGGGACATCTGCGTGGTGGTGGCCACGTAGCAGCAGATGAGGCCACCGGGGACGAGCGCCTTGGAGGCGACGTCCAGGCACTCCCAGGGGGCCAGCATGTCCAGGATGATGCGGTCGACGTCGGTCTCGACCAGGTTGTCCTGGAGGTCGCCGACGGTGAGCTTCCACGCCGGGTGCGGGCCGCCGAAGTAGCGCTCGACATTGCCCTGGGCGATGTCCGCGAAGTCCTGGCGGCGCTCGTAGGAGGCCAGCATGCCCTGCTCGCCGACGGCACGCAGCAGGTACATGCTGAGCGCGCCGGAGCCGACGCCGGCCTCGACGACGCGGGCGCCGGCGAAGATGTCGGCCATCGCCAGGATCTGCCCCGCGTCCTTGGGGTAGATCACGGCGGCGCCGCGCGGCATGGACAGGACGTAGTCGGGGAGCAGGGGGCGCAGCGCGAGGTACGGGACGTTCCCCGTGGTGCGCACGACCGTGCCCTCGGAGGCGCCGATCAGCTCGTCGTGGGGGAACGCACCCTTGTGGGTGTGGAACTGGTTCCCGGCCTGGAGCGTGAACGTGTAGTGGCGACCCTTGGGGTCGGTCAGCTGGACCTGGTCCCCGACCTGGAAGGGCCCGCGTCGGCGGGCGGCACCGGTCGGTTCGGACATGCGGACAATCCTAAGGGAAGCGCGCCGTCCTGCCTTACCGGGCCCCGAGCAGGGTGCGGGTCAGCGGCCGGCGACGGCGGCGGTCAGGCGCTGCTCGATGTCGGTGAGCGCGGCGACGCCGTACACGCGGCCGTCCGGCTCGACCACCAGGTACTCCCCCGCCGGGGTGGCCTGGATGGCCCGCAGCAGGGCCTCGCCGCGCAGGTCGGCGTCGAGTCGCAGCCCGGGTTCGAGGTCGCGGGCGAGCGGGCCGACGGCCACCCAGGGGCGGCGGTGCTCGGGCACGGCCCGTACCGCGGACTCGCGGACGATGGCGATCGGCTCGCCCCGGCCGTCCACCACGACCACCGCGCCGGCCTGGGCCTCGCGGGCGCGGCGCATCGCCTCGCCGAGCGGGGTGTCGGCGGTGACCTCGACGGCCCGGCGGGCGAAGTCGCGCAGCCGCAGCTCGGGCAGCACCTCCTTGAGCCGGGCGTTGCGCAGGCTGCCGGTGGCGCCGTTCCAGATGATCGCGGCCAGCACGGCGGCCAGCACCGCGTCCACCAGGGTGTCGGTGGTGGTGCGCTCGGCCCCGCGGGAGGCGCTGAGCAGCGGCAGGCCGAACAGCACGGCGATCGCCAGCACCCGGCCGACCCAGGCGGCGGCCACGGTGCCGGTCATCGCCCTCCCGCTGATCGCCCAGACCACGGCGCGCAGCATCCGGCCGCCGTCCAGCGGCAGACCGGGCAGCAGGTTGAAGGCGGCGACGACCAGGTTGGAGATCATCAGGCCGGTGAGCAGCACCCCGGGCACGGTGGACAGCTCGACGGCGCGCAGCGCGAGGTAGAAGACCCCGCCGAGGACCAGCGAGAGCAGCGGGCCGACGAAGGCCAGCCAGAACTCACGCCAGGGGGTCTCGGCCTCGTTCTCGATCTCGGAGACGCCACCGAAGAACTGCAGCTGGATCCGCCGCACCCCGAGTCCGTAGCGCAGCGCGACCAGGGTGTGGGCCAGCTCGTGCACCAGCACGGAGGCGTAGAAGGCGACCGCGAAGAAGAAGGCCAGCAGGTAACGGACGCCGCTGCCGAGCTCGGGCAGGACGTCGCCGAGCTGTCCGCCGAACACCCAGGTGATCAGGGCGGCGATGACGAACCAAGAAGGGGTGACGTAGACGGGCACGCCGAAGGGGCGCCCCATCAGGAGGCCGCCGCCGCGCTCCGGGGCCCGCCCGCCCGGGCGGCCACCGTCCTGCGGTGACTGGTCGGAGGTCTGCTGCCCCCTGGTGTCGCTCACCGTGTTCCCTTCGGTCGTCCCACCGTCGTGCCCCCGGTGCGCCCACGCTACGTGATCGCGGCGCTCCGGCGCCGCGCGCCCCTCTGTCAGCCTTCATACCCCACTGGACCGATCCCGGATCGACCCCGGACCGACGGTCTGGCAGCACGGTGGCAGCGGGATGACAGCAAAGGGCAATAGGGTCGTAGCCATGCAGCAGACCGACACCAGCAGTGCCGCCGAAGCGCCGGTGCGCCCCGCGGCGCCCCCGACCGGGCTGTCCCCGTCGCGTGCGGGGGACTTCCTCACCTGTCCCCTGCTGTACCGGCTGCGGGTGATCGACCGGCTGCCCGAGCCGCCGAGCGCGGCGGCGACCAGGGGCACGCTGGTGCACGCGGTGCTGGAGCGGCTGTTCGACAGCCCGGCGACCGAGCGGACGCCGGAGCGGGCGCTGGGCCTGCTGCGCCCGCAGTGGGAGCGGCTGCTGGGCGAGCGCCCGGAGCTGGGCTCGCTGTTCCCGGACGATCCGGACGGCGCGGCGCTCACCCGCTGGCTGGCGGACGCCGAGAAGCTGGTCGGCCAGTGGTTCCGGCTGGAGGACCCGACCCGGCTGCACCCGGTGGAGCGCGAGCTCTACGTGGAGACGGCCCTGGAGTCGGGGCTGCTGCTGCGCGGCTACATCGACCGGGTGGACGTCGCCCCGACCGGCGAGGTCCGGCTGGTGGACTACAAGACCGGCCGGGCGCCCTCGCGGGACTTCGAGGGCAAGGCGATGTTCCAGATGAAGTTCTACGCGCTGGTGGTGTGGCGCTGGAAGGGTGTGATCCCCAAGCGCCTCCAGCTGGTCTACCTCGGCGGCGGCGGGGACGTGGTCAGCTACGACCCGGACCAGGCCGACCTGCTCGCGGTGGAGCGCAAGCTGCAGGCGCTGTGGGAGCGGATCAGCCACGCGGTGGCCACCGGGGACTTCCCGGCCACCCGCAACCGCCTCTGCGACTGGTGTGACCACCAGGCCCGCTGCCCGGAGTTCGGCGGCACCCCGCCGCCGTACCCGCTGCCGCTGGCGCGTACGTCGGATGAGAGCGATCCCACGGGGGATCCGATGAGCAAGGAGTCCTAGTGACGATCCGAGTGCTGCTGGTCGACGACCAGCCGCTGCTGCGCACCGGTTTCCGGATGATCCTGGAGGCCGAGTCCGACCTGGTGGTGGTCGGGGAGGCCGGCGACGGTCAGCAGGCGCTGGACCAGGTCCGGGCGTTGCAGCCCGACGTGGTGCTGATGGACATCCGGATGCCGCGGATGGACGGCGTCGAGGCGACCCGCCGGATCGCCGGTCCGGGGCGGGACGGCCCGGCCAAGGTGCTGGTGCTGACCACCTTCGACCTGGACGAGTACGTGGTGGAGGCGCTGCGCGCGGGCGCCAGCGGCTTCCTGCTGAAGGACGTCCCGGCGGAGGAGCTGGTGCAGGCGATCCGGGTGGTCGCGGACGGCGCGGCGATGCTGGCGCCGAGCATCACCCGCCGGCTGCTGGACATGTACGCCACCAAGCTGCCCTCGGGCGACGAGGCGCCGCCGCAGGCGCTGAGCGCGTTGACCGAGCGGGAGTTGGAGGTGCTGAAGCTGGTGGCGCGCGGGCTGTCGAACGCGGAGATCGCGGCCGAGCTGTTCGTCAGCGAGACGACCGTGAAGACCCACGTCGGCCATGTGCTGACCAAGCTGCAGCTGCGCGACCGGGTGCAGGCGGCGGTGTACGCCTACGAGAGCGGGCTGGTGCGGCCCGGCACGCTGTAACAACGCCGCGCGGCGGCACGGGGAAACGCGACGGCGGCCCGTCCGCTCCCCCTCGGTTCGAGAGGGGAGCGGGCGGGCCGCCGTGCGCAGTGCGCTACTTGTTGTTGCGGCCGATCTCCCAGAAGCGGAGGGCGCCGGTGGAGTCGACGGTCGACTCGACGCCGGTGACGTACGACTTCGCGACGTAGAAAGCCTTGTTCTGGAACAGCGGGATCATCGGCACGTTGTCGACGAGGATGCTCTGGACCTGGTTGTAGGTCGCGGCCGCGGCACCGCGGTCGGCCTGCTTGAGCCCCTCCGGGAGCAGCTTCTGGCTGATCCGCGGGTCGTCCCAACCGGTGTGGAAGATGCTGGCCCCGGTGACCAGCGGTCCGATGAAGTTGTCCGGGTCCGGGTAGTCCGCGGCCCAAGCGACGAGGTACGCCTGGTACTTGCCCTCGCTCCTGCCCTTCTGGTAGGCCGACGGGTCGGACTCCACCTGGGCCGTCACCTGGAAGAGGCCACCGGCCTCCAGCTGCTTCTTCAGCGTGTCGATCTCGGAGTTGCCGGTGCGCGAACGCCCCGAGGTGAGGGTGAGCTTGACCGGCAGGGGGACCTTGGCGGCGGTGAGGTACGCCTTGGCCTTGTTGACGTCCGGGTCGAGGTACTTGTCGTAGAAGGCGGTGTTGTGGCCGGTGACGCCGGTCGGGACCATCGAGTACAGCGGCTCGACGGTCCGCGCGAAGACGTCGCGGGCGAGCGCCTTCCGGTCGATCAGCTGGGCCGCGGCCTGACGGACGGCGACGTTGCCGGTGGTCTCGTCCTTGGTGTTGAAGGCGATGAAGCTGGCATCGGAGCTCTCGCCCTGGACGACGTTGAGGTCGGTCTTGCCGCCCTGCTGGTCGGAGAGGAGCTGCGCGGCGGTGGCGGGGTCCAGGCTGTTGTCGGTGAGGTCGACGTCCCCCTTGTCCAGCGCGTCCTTCAGGTCGCCGGGCTTGTCGAAGTACCGCACGGTGTACTTGCTGTTCTGCAGCTTGGCGTCGCCGGCGTACTTGTCGTTGGGGGTCAGGACGACCTTGCCGATGACCTTGGCGCCGCCGCCCTCGGGGGTCATGGTCTCGATCGAGTCGAACTTGTACGGGCCGGAACCGACGATCTTGTCGTTCTCCAGCAGCTTGTCGGCCGGGAAGACCTGGTGGTCCACGATGGCGCCGGCCGGGGTCGCCAGCTTGGCCGGCAGGGTGGCGTCGGCCGTGGACAGCTGGAAGACCACCTCGTTGTCGCCCTTGGCCTCGACCGACTTGATCGTGTCCAGCAGGCCGGCCGGGCCGTTCGGGTCCTTGATCTTCTTGGTGCGCTCGATCGAGTACACGACGTCGGCGGCGGTGAGCGGGTGGCCGTTGGAGAACTTGAGACCGGGGCGGAGCACGCAGTGGTACTGGGTGGCGTCGCCACCGGTGAACTCGCAGGACTGCGCAGCGTCCGGGGAGGGCGTGCTGGCGGCGGCGGGGAAGCTGAGCAGCGACTGGTGGGTGTTGCGCAGCACCAGCCACGCGCTGGCGTCGTAGGCGCCGGCCGGGTCCAGGACGCTCGTGAGCCCCCGGGTGCCCATGGTGATCGACTTGCCGCCGCTGCCCCCCTTGACGGCGTCGGTGACCGATCCGCAGCCGGCCACCGTCACGGCGACCAGACCGGCGCAGCCGAGTGCTGCCAGGCGTTCAGCTGAAGTCTTCACGGGAGCGTCCTTCTGGGTGTCGCGAACCCGAGTAGCGTGCCATATCGAACACACACGACCGATACCCGTGCAGATGACGTTTGGGACACGGTGGTTCGGGGCATCACGGCGCGCCCGACAAGTTGTCAGCCAATGCCCGTTTTCTCCCCGGGCACCCCCGGGTGACAGCCCCTCCAGGGCGCCTACCCGCGAGTAGTCCCGGAGCACAATGAGATGACAATCACACTCAAGTGACGCTCAGTCGAGCCCGCCCGCACCCGTCACACCCGCGAGGCGACCAGCGAGCGCAGCAGTTCGAGGTCGACCTGCTCCAGCGAGGGCAGCACCAGCCGCCCGGGGGCCGCCTCGATCGGCGCCACCGAGGGCACCGCGATCACCGGGCAGCCGGCCGCCTCGCCCGCGCTCACTCCGGTCGGGGTGTCCTCGATCACCACGCAGCGGGCCGGCTCCGCGCCCAGCCGCCGGGCCGCCTCCAGGTACGGGTCCGGGAACGGCTTGGTGCGCGGCACTTCGTCCCCGCCGATGGTGAAGGCGAAGCGCTCGGCGCCCAGCGAGCGCAGCACGATGTCGATCACGTGCCGGTGCGAGGCGGACACCAGGGCGGCCGGGACACCGTGCGCGGCGAGGGTGTTGAGCAGCCGCTCGGCCCCCGGCATGAGCGGCACGCCGCCGGCCAGCAGGTCGACGAAGCGCTGGTTGACCAGCACGCCCAGGTCGGTCGGGGCGATGTCCACCCCGGTCCGGGCGACCAGGTAGTCCATCACCCGGGTCATCGGGCCGCCGACCACATGGGCCCGGTCCCGCTCGTCCAGCTGGTGGCCCAGCTCGGCGAAGAGCGTGACCTCGGCCTGCCACCAGAAGTCCTCGGTGTCCACCAGCGTGCCGTCCATGTCCAGCAGCACCGCCTGCAGGCCGCGGTCGTCCCCGTGGTCGAGCGCCAGGGCGGCGGTGGAGCTGGTGGTCATGGCGGGTCCTTCCGTCGGTACCCCGCGGAGCGTCCCTGGACGTCCTTCGGGGATGGCACGGGCCGACCCGCTGGTGAGCGGACCGGCCCGTTCAGGATCATCAAGGATACGCCCGGTTCGTCGGAAAAGAGCGAACGGAGAAGGACGTACGGATTACCGCGCGTTGAAGTACTTCGCCTCCGGGTGGTGGATCACGATCGCGTCGGTGGACTGCTCCGGGTGCAGCTGGAACTCCTCGGAGAGCACCACGCCGATCCGCTCGGGCTTCAGCAGCTCGGCGATCTTGGCGCGGTCCTCCAGCTCGGGGCAGGCCCCGTAGCCGAGCGAGAAGCGGGCGCCCCGGTACTTGAGCGCGAACATGTCCTTGACGTCCTGCGGGTCCTCACCGGAGAAGCCCAGCTCGAAGCGGACCCGGGCGTGCCAGAACTCGGCCAGCGCCTCGGCCAGCTGCACCGAGAGGCCGTGCAGCTCCAGGTAGTCGCGGTAGGAGTTCCCGGCGAACAGCTCGTTGGCCGCCTCCGAGATCCGGTTGCCCATGGTGACCACCTGCAGGCCGACCACGTCCCGCACCCCGGACTCCTCCGGGCGGAAGAAGTCCGCCAGGCAGAGCCGGCGCCCGCGGCGCTGGCGCGGGAAGGTGAAGCGGGTGCGCTCGGTGCCGTCCTCGTGGAAGACGATCAGGTCGTCGCCCTTGGAGTTGGCCGGGTAGTAGCCGTAGACCACGGCCGCCTCCAGCCAGCCCTCGGTCTGCAGCCGGTCCAGCCAGGCCCGCAGCCGCGGCCGGCCCTCGGTCTCCACCAGCTCCTCGTACGACGGCCCCTCGCCGGAGCGGGCGGCCTTCAGGCCCCACTGGCCCTTGAACAGCGCGTCCTCGTCCAGCCAGGAGGCGTAGTCGGCGAACGGGATGCCCTTGACGATCCGGTCGCCCCAGAACGGCGGGGTGGGCACGGTGTTGTCGACGGCCACGTCCGAGCGGATCTGGCCGAGGTTGACCTCGGGCTCCGGCTCCTCCACCTCGACCCGGGCGTGCCGGCGCTGCTTGAGCTCCGGCAGGGTCGCGCCGGGCACGCCGCGCTTGACCGCGATCAGCGCGTCCATCAGCCGCAGGCCCTCGAAGGCGTCCCGGGCGTAGCGGACCTCGCCCTCGTAGATCTCGTGCAGGTCCTGCTCGACGTAGGCGCGGGTGAGGGCAGCGCCGCCGAGGATCACCGGGTAGGAGGCGGCCAGCTTGCGCTGGTTCAGCTCCTCCAGGTTCTCCTTCATGATCACGGTGGACTTCACCAGCAGGCCGGACATGCCGATCACGTCCGCGTTGTGCTCCTGCGCGGCGTCCAGGATCGCCGCGACCGGCTGCTTGATGCCCAGGTTGACCACGTTGTAGCCGTTGTTGGACAGGATGATGTCGACCAGGTTCTTGCCGATGTCGTGGACGTCGCCCTTGACGGTGGCCAGCACGATGGTGCCCTTGCCCTCGCTGTCGGACTTCTCCATGTGCGGCTCCAGGTGGGCCACCGCGGTCTTCATCACCTCGGCGGACTGGAGCACGAACGGCAGCTGCATCTGGCCGGAGCCGAAGAGCTCGCCGACCACCTTCATGCCGGACAGCAGGGTGTCGTTGATGATCTCCAGCGCCGGGCGCCCGGTCAGCGCCTCGTCGAGGTCGGCCTCCAGGCCGTTTCGCTCGCCGTCGATGATCCGGCGCTGCAGCCGCTCCTCCAGCGGGAGCGCGGCCAGCTCCTCGGCCTTGGAGGCCTTGACCGAGGCGGTGGAGACGTTCTCGAACAGCTCCAGCAGGCGCTGCAGCGGGTCGTAGCCGTCCCGGCGGCGGTCGTAGACCAGGTCGAGGGCGGCCTCGCGCTGGTCCTCCGGGATCCGGGAGATCGGCAGGATCTTGGAGGCGTGGACGATCGCCGAGTCCAGACCGGCCTCCACGCACTCGTGCAGGAAGACCGAGTTGAGCACCACGCGGGCGGCCGGGTTGAGGCCGAAGGAGATGTTGGACAGGCCGAGGGTGGTCTGCACGTTCGGGTGGCGGCGCTTGAGCTCGCGGATCGCCTCGATGGTCTCGATGCCGTCCCGGCGGGACTCCTCCTGACCGGTGGCCAGGGTGAAGGTGAGGCAGTCGACCAGGATCGAGCCCTCGTCGATGCCGTAGTCGGCGGTGAGCTCGGCGATCAGCCGCTCGGCGATCTCCACCTTCTTGTCGGTGGTACGGGCCTGGCCCTGCTCGTCGATGGTCAGCGCGATCAGGCCGGCGCCGTGCTCGCGGGCCAGCGAGGCGATCCTGCCGAAGCGCGAGTCGGGGGCGTTGCCGTCCTCGTAGTTGACCGAGTTGAGCACCGCGCGGCCGCCGAGCGCCTCCAGGCCGGCCCGCAGCACAGGCGGCTCGGTGGAGTCCAGCACGATCGGCAGGGTGGAGGCGGTCGCCAGCCGGCCGGCGATCTCCTTCATGTCGGCGACGCCGTCGCGGCCGACGTAGTCCACGCACAGGTCCAGCAGGTGGGAGCCGTCCCGGATCTGGTCGCGGGCGATCTCCACGCAGGCCTGCCAGTCGCCGGCCAGCATCGACTCGCGGAACTTCTTCGATCCGTTGGCGTTGGTGCGCTCGCCGATCGCCAGGTAGGAGGTGTCCTGGCGGAACGGCACCGCCTGGTAGAGCGAGGCGGCCGAGGGCTCCGGCTGCGGCCGGCGCGGGGCGATCGGCCGGCCCTGGACCCGCTCGACCACCTGGCGCAGGTGCTCGGGGGTGGTGCCGCAGCAGCCGCCGACCAGCGAGAGGCCGTACTCGCGGGTGAACACGTCGTGCGCCTCGGCCAGTTCGGCCGGGGAGAGCGGGTAGTGGGCGCCGTCCTTGCCGAGCACCGGCAGGCCCGCGTTCGGCATGCAGGACAGGCCGATCCTGGCGTTCTTGGCCAGGTAGCGCAGGTGCTCGCTCATCTCGGCCGGGCCGGTGGCGCAGTTCAGGCCGATGTAGTCGACGCCGAGCGGCTCCAGCGCGGTGAGCGCGGCGCCGATCTCGGAGCCGAGCAGCATGGTGCCGGTGGTCTCGACGGTCACCTGGACCAGCACCGGCAGGTCGAGCCCGGCCTCGGCCAGGGCGCGCTTGGAGCCGAGGATCGCGGCCTTGGTCTGCAGCAGGTCCTGGCTGGTCTCCACCAGCAGGGCGTCGGCGCCGCCGGCGATCAGGCCGGCCGCGTTCTGCTGGAAGCCGTCGCGCAGCGTCCCGTACGCGGCGTGGCCGAGGGTGGGCAGCTTGGTGCCGGGGCCGATCGAGCCGAGCACCCAGCGGGTGCGGCCGTCGGCGGCGTGGGCGTCGGCCACCTCGCGGGCGATCCGGGCACCGGCCTCGGACAGCTCGAAGATGCGGTCGGCGATCTCGTACTCGCCCAGCGCGGCGAAGTTGGCGCCGAAGGTGTTGGTCTCGACGCAGTCCACGCCCACCCCGAAGTAGGCCTCGTGGACGGAGCGGACGATGTCGGGGCGGGTGATGTTCAGGACCTCGTTGCAGCCTTCGAGGTTCTGGAAGTCCTCCAGCGTCGGGTCCTGTGCCTGGAGCATGGTGCCCATCGCACCGTCGGCGACCACCACCCGGGTGGCGAGTGCTTCACGCAGCGCGTTCGCGCGGCTCTGCTGAGTGATGGACGGTTCGGCTGCAGTGGCCATGGGGCTTCTCCCTGGTGCGACGGCTGTCGGCTTTGCAAGCCCGCTTGGTCGGGCCCGCACGTCGCCAGGGTATCCGTCCGTCGGCCGGACCTGCGGGCCCATTCCGTATCCTGAGCGCTCGGCTCAAGGGGGGATCAAGCGCGTGACCAGGTTCCGGACCACGACGAAACGCATCGGCCGGGCCCTGGCGGCCCCGTCGCGGGCACTGCGCGAGCGGTGGAGGGGCTGGTCGCGGTGGCGCCGGGCCCTGCTCGCACTGGGGCTGGCGGTGGCGGTACCGGTCGCCGCCCTGGGCTCGGTGTTCGTCGCGATCCGACTGCACTACACGGGTGAACCGTCCGCCGAGGCCCGCACCCGCGGCCGGGACGCCGTCTGGCTCGGCCACGCCTGGGTGGACGGCCGCAAGACCGAGGCGGACGTCGAGGCGCTGGCCCGCCAGCTGGCCGGCACCGGCGTGCGCGACCTGTACGTGCACACCGGCCCGCTGGAGCACGACGGCTCCCTGCCGGCCTCCGTCCACCCCAAGGCCCGCTGGTTCACCGAGACCGCCCACCGGGTGCTGCCCGGCGTCCGGCTGCAGGGCTGGCTGGGCGACGAGGTCAAGCCCGAGAAGGACGCCCTGGACCTGGACGACGCGCCGACCCGGGACCGGATCACCGCCTCGGCGGGCCAGGTGCTGGACCAGGGCTTCGACGGCGTGCACTTCGACATGGAGCCGATCCACCCCGGCACGGCCGGCTGGCTGGCCCTGCTCGACCAGGTCCACCCGGTGACGGCGGCGCGCGGCGCCAAGCTCTCGGTGGCGGCCCCGCAGATCGACCCGGTCCCCGGCCTGCACACCGCCGGGATCCTGCTCACCGACCACGGCAAGTGGTGGGACCAGGCGTACTTCCGGGAGACCGCCCGCCGGGTCGACCAGATCGCGGTGATGACCTACGACACCTCGATGCCGACCGAGCCGCTGTTCGGCGGCTACGTCGCGCTGCAGACCGAGCTGGCGCTGGAGGCCACCCCGTCCGACGTCGACCTGCTGATGGGCCTGCCGTTCTTCTGGGACGACAAGTGGGGCCACTGGGGCGACGCGGAGACCGTCCCGGCGGCGGTCCGGGGCGTCCGGCTGGGCCTGGGCCGCCAGGACCCGAAGCGGGCCGCCTTCGGCGTCGCGCTGTACGTGGACTTCGCCTCGACGCCGGAGAACTGGGCGGCGTACCGCAGCGGCTGGGTGGACGTCTCCCCCTAGTCCTCCCGGTCCTGCGCGGTTCTACGCCGCCATCCGGTGTGCCAGGGCGCCCAGGTAACGGTGGACGGTGGCGTCCTCACCGGTCAGGTAGTGGGCGACGGCGCGGTACGCGGGCTTGCGGACCTCGCCGCGCTCGGTGACGGTCAGCGAGCAGCCCGGCCCGGCCGGGGTCAGCACGTACGTCCAGGTGCCGCCGTACGGCAGGTCCGGGTCGGCGATGCCGGTCACCAGGCGGTGCGGGGCCTCGCTGTCCACCACCTCGTAGGTGGTGTGCCCGCGCCGGTCGTACTCGCGCCAGCGCGGGCGGCCGCCGACCCCGGCGGGCAGCCGCTCGACGTGGGTGAGGCCCGGGCGCCAGGCCGGGTAGAGGTCGATGTCGGTCAGCACGTCCCAGACCGCGCCGGGCGCCTGGGCCAGCTCCAGGCCGCCCTCGGTGACGTGTTCGGCCGGCAGCCGGCGCCCGGCCCGGTCCGCCGCCAGCAGCGCGGCCCCGGCCAGCGCCGCCGCCGTACCCGCGCCGATCCACTGCCATCGGTTCATCGGTCCGGCCCCTTCCGCCCGGCCCCTCCTCTCCTCATCATCGCGCCGCCGCGCCCGGCGGGCACTCCGTCGCACCGCGTCGCAGGTCGGGCACCGTCCGTCCGGATCTCACGGGCTGACGACCCGTCAGCCCGCGTCGTCCGGATATCCGCTGGATCGCGGCCGCCCGCTCCCCCAGACTGTCCCGGTGCCCGGCCGCCATGCGCATCAAAGCCCGTAGGCTGGGCAGGTAGGACCATGGAGCGAGGCGTTCCATGGGAGACGAGAGGTTCGACAGGCGGCAGCCGGCCCGTCGGCGCCCCGGCAGGCCAGCCGGGGCGGTGCCGGTCCGACCGCCGACCGGAGGGAGACGCTGGGTGATCGAGCTGGAAGATGTTCCCGAATTGATCGACCCGGTGATGGTCTGCGCCTTCGAGGGGTGGAACGACGCGGGCGACGCCGCCTCCGCGGCTCTGGCGCATCTGGACGAGACCTGGGGCGGCAAGGTGTTCGCCGCCCTGGACGCGGAGGACTACTACGACTTCCAGGTCAACCGGCCCACGATCTGGCTGGACGGCGGCATCCGCCGGATCACCTGGCCGACCACCCGGCTGTCGGTGATCCGGGTGACCGAGCCGACCACCCGGGACGTGGTGCTGGTCCGCGGCATCGAGCCGAGCATGCGCTGGCGCTCGTTCTGCAACGAGCTGCTCGGCTTCGCGCACGAGCTGGGCGTCGAGCTGGTGGTGATCCTGGGCGCGCTGCTCGGCGACACCCCGCACAGCCGCCCGGTTCCGGTCAGCGGAGTCACCTCCGACCCGGAGCTGGCCCGCCGGCTGGACCTGGAGGAGAGCCGGTACGAGGGCCCGACCGGGATCGTCGGGGTGCTCCAGGAGGCCTGCACGCACGCCGGGGTGCCGGCCGTGACGCTCTGGGCGGCGGTGCCGCACTACGTCGCGCAGCCGCCCAACCCCAAGGCCACCCTGGCGCTGATCAACAAGCTGGAGGACCTGCTGGACCTGCGCATCCCGCCGGGCGAGCTCGGCGAGGACGCCCGGGCCTGGCAGCTGGGCGTGGACCAGCTGGCCTCGGAGGACAGCGAGGTCGCGGAGTACGTCCAGCAGCTGGAGGAGGCGCAGGACACCGCCGAGCTGCCGGAGGCCTCCGGGGATGCCATCGCGCGCGAGTTCGAGCGCTACCTGCGCCGCCGGGAGAACGTCGGGCCGACCGGCGAGAAGCCGGTGTCCGGGCACGCCACGGCCGAGTGGCCGAGTGAACCGGAGGCGCCGGGCCCGACCCGGGAGAGCCCGGACGGGGCCGAGGAGGAGTAACCCTGCTCGCGGCCGCGGAGGAGTAACCCTCCTCGGGCGGACGGGAACGCCGAAGGGGCGTCAGGACACCTGGTCCTGACGCCCCTTCGGCGTCGTCAGAGCGCGACGCCCAGCAGGGCGTCCACGGTGCGGGTCACCAGGCCGGGCGCGCCGGTGTCGGTGCCGCCCTCGCTCTCCTGCTGCGCGGCCCAGCGGTCCACCGCGGCCAGCGCGGCGGGCGCGTCCAGGTCGTTCGCGAGCGCGGTACGGACCTCGGCGAGCAGCTGCTCGGCCGACGGGCCGTCCGGGCGGGAGACGGCGGCGCGCCAGCGGGCGAGGCGCTCCACGGCCTCGTCCAGGGTGTCCTTGGTCCACTCCCAGTCCGCGCGGTAGTGGTGCGAGAGCAGCGCCAGGCGGATCGCCGCCGGGTCGACGCCCTCACGGCGCAGGGTGGAGACGAAGACCAGGTTGCCGCGGGACTTGGACATCTTCTTGCCGTCCAGGGCGACCATGCCGGCGTGCACGTACGCCTTGGCGTACGGGTGGGAGCCGGTGGCGACCTGGGCGTGCGAGGCGCCCATCTCGTGGTGCGGGAAGGACAGGTCGCTGCCGCCGCCCTGGATGTCGAAGGTCATGCCCAGGTACTTCAGCGCGATCGCCACGCACTCGATGTGCCAGCCGGGGCGGCCGTGGCCGAGCTCGGTGTCCCAGGCGGGCTCGCCCGGGCGGGCGGCCAGCCAGAGCAGGGCGTCCAGCGGGTTGCGCTTGCCGGGGCGGTCCGGGTCGCCGCCGCGCTCGGCGAAGACCGGGCGCATGGCCTCGCGGGTGAGGCCGGAGACCTCGCCGAAGTGGGGGTCGGAGTCGACCGAGTAGTAGATGTCCTCGTCGACCTTGTAGGCGGCACCGGAGGCCAGCAGCTTCTGGACGATCGGGACGATCCACGGGATCGACTCGACGGCGCCGACGTAGTGCGCCGGGGGGAGCAGCCGCAGGGCGGTCATGTCCTCACGGAACAGGGCCGTCTCGCGCTCGGCCAGGGCCACCCAGTCCTGGCCGGTCTCGACCGCGCGCTGGAGCAGCGGGTCGTCGACGTCGGTCACGTTCTGGATGTACAGGACGTCGTGACCGGCGTCCTTCCAGACGCGCTGCACCAGGTCGAACGCGTTGTAGGTGGCGGCGTGGCCCATGTGGGTCGCGTCGTAGGGAGTGATGCCGCAGACGTAGATCCGGGCGGTGCCGTCCTGCGGCACAACCTCCCGGACCGTACCCGCTGCGGTGTCGTGGATACGAAGGGGGAGCCCCTGACCAGGCAGGGCGGGAACCTCGGAGGCGGGCCAGGCATGCATGGGATCGACTTTAACCTTGAGAACATTTGAAAGCCTAACCAGTAACAAAGATCGACTGGATTCGCTTCCTGTCGTTGCCTGAGCGCTTCCCGACTGATACAGCGCGATTCGGGGACCGGCTCGGCTTCAGGCACGGTGAGCGCCCGGTCGGCCCTGCCGCCGACCGGGCGCCCGGCTCCCCGGGGAACGGCCGGAGCCGCTACGACCGTTGCCAGAGGGCCGGCACGTTCGGCGGCTCCCAGCCCACCATGGCGGTGTGCGCCTGGAGGCAGACGTAGGAGGCGCCGGAGTAGGTGACGCGGTCGCCCGCGCGGTACGGCGTGCCCGGGGTGGGGTTCCCGTGGGCTGGGGGTGGGGGGCGGCCCTTGTCATGGTGGGGGCATGACAAGGGCCGAACCGGCCGTCCGTCCACGCGCGCCGGACGGGCCGCCGGTGGCCACCAGTGACGTTACGGACCGTCCGGCGCGACCGCGATGGACATGATCCGGGGATCATGGTGATTTCCGTCGACCCGGGACCGGAACTCCCCTGGCGTCATCCCGGTCTCCCGGCGGAAGAAGCGGCAGAAGTACGCCGGATCCGCGAAGCCCGCCTCCCTGGCCACCCGACCGACCGTCAAGTCCGTGCAGGCCAGCAGCCGTTTGGCCTCCAGGGTCTGCTGGCGGCGGATCAGTCCGCCCGGGGTCCGGCCGGTGGCCCGCTTGACCAGGGTCTGCAAGTGCCCCGGGGAGACGCCGAGTTCCTGGGCGGTGGAGGCCACCGAGCGCCGCACCCCGCCCGGCCGGGCGATCAACCGGGCGAAGGCGGCGGCCAGTTCGGCCGGCCGCCCGGGCACCGCGGGCCGGTCGTCGGGGGCGCAGGCGCGCAGCGCCCGGACGATCAGGATGTGCAGACTGGCCCGGAGCACACCCTGGTAGCCGGGCGCCCTGGCCAGGTACTCCTGCTCCATGTCGGCGAGCAACGCGTCGATCGGCCCGGCCTGTTCACCGAGCCCGAGGGCGGGGCGGGTGGCCAGGGCGCGCAGCGCGGCCAGGTCCTGCGGGTGGCCGAGCAGGAAGTCCTCGTTGAACAGGACGACCCGGCCGGTGAGTTCCTCGGCGTCCGCCCAGTGGTGCACCTGGCCGGGCGTGATCACGCACAACTGGGGTGGCGCCAGCGGCCGGTGGACCAGGTCCAGGGCGTGGGCGCCGCGGCCGCCGGTGATCTGGACGATCTCGTAGAAGGAGTGCCGGTGGGGGAAGTTGGCGCGGGAGAGCGGGCCGATCGCGTCGAAACCGCCGATGGCGAAGGGGAGCAGCTGGGGCAGCGGTACCTGCAGTCGGTGCAACGGCAGGTCCGGCGTGGTTCGGGGGGTGGGGGTGATCCGTCGCACGTCCATCGGAGCAGTGTGCGACCTGTTCCGGTAGCCGGTCCAGACCACCGGCGAGGAGCAGTGCCAGACCTGCGAGTACCCCCGCTACACCGGCGGCCAGGGGATCGCGGGCCAGTCCCGGGAGGGCAGCGGGTGCGTGCCGGAGCTGCGCAACCCGGCCACCCGGGCGCGGGTGGCGTCCAGCTCGGCGGCGGTCAGGTGCGGCGCGAGGCGCTCGGCCAGCTCGCCGTCCAGCTGCTCGGCCACCCGGGCCAGCACCTCCAGTGCCTCGGCGGGCAGCGGGTCGCCCGCCCAGCCCCAGAGCAGGGTGCGCAGCTTGCCCTCGGTGCTGAAGGTGACGCCGTGGTCGATGCCGTACACCCGGCCGTCCGCGGCGGGGATCAGGTGGCCGCCCTTGCGGTCGGCGTTGTTGAGCACCGCGTCCAGCACGGCCATCCGGCGCAGCCGCCGGTCGTCGTGGTGCACCAGCAGCGCCAGCCGGCCGTCCTCGACCTCGGCCTGGACGATCGGCAGCCAGCCCTCCTCCGGGCCGTCCGGGTCCTGCAGCGCCAGCAGCGGTTCGGCCTGCGGGTCCGGCTCGACCCACAGCTGCACCATGCCGGGCCCGTGCGGCCCCTCGCGCAGCACGGTGGGCGGGATCAGCGCCCAGCCGGTCGCGGCGGACAGCTCGTACGCGGCGACCTCGCGGCCGGCCAGCGTGCCGTCCGGGAAGTCCCAGAGCGGGCGCTCGCCGGCCACCGGCTTGTAGACGGCCTGCGCGCTCAGCGAGCCGTGCTCGACCGTGCAGTACAGCGCGGCGTTCGAGGCTTCGGTGAGGCGGCCGTGCACGGCCAGTTCGCCCTGGCGCAGCAGCGCCAGGGCGGTGGGCACATCGGCGGCGAGGGCGGCGGCGGCCGCCGGGTCGGCCTGCGGCGGGGTCTCGGTGTTCAGCGCCGGTAGCCGTTCGCGCGCGGGCACAGGTGCCCCTCCGGGTCCAGCGGCAGGTTGCAGAACGGGCAGGGCTTGCGGCCGGCCGCGACCAGGTCCAGGGCGCGCTTGGCGAAGACCCGGGCCATCGCGCCGGTCAGCCGCACCCGCAGCATGTCCGGACCGTTCTCGTCGTCCCGGAAGACCGCCTCCTCACCCTCCTCCTCGTCCTCCTCGACCAGCGCCTGCGCCTCGACCACCAGACAGGCGTCCACGCTGTCCCAGGCCAGGGCCATGGTGCCGACCCTGAACTCCTGCTCCAGCGGCAGGTCCAGCGGGGCGGTGTCGAGCAGGTCCTTGGGCGCGGTGGCCGGGATCGAGGTGTCGCCGCCACTGCGCCGCAGCGCCTCGTCGAGGACCTCCTCGATCCGCTCGGCGAGCGCGGCGACCTGGGTCTTCTCCAGCAGGACGCTGGTGATCCGGCCCCGGGCGCTGGCCTGCAGGTAGAACGCCCGGGCGCCGGGCTGGCCGACGGTGCCGGCCACGAACCGTTCGGGCTGGTCGTAGAAGAAGACCTGACGGGGCACGCTCTCGCTCCGGATCGTGTCGGTCGGTGCGGATCCGCCGTGGGGGATCGCGGGGTTGTCGGACTGGGCAGGTGGTCAGACGGGTCGGTCACTCATCAGTCACCCTACGACCTCCGGGCACCGGCCGGGGAGCCGAGCGGGTGGCCAGGGCGGGGTGACACCCGCGGGTTCGGGCGGTGCCGTCGCTGGTGGGGCGCCGTTCGGCGTCCGGGCAGGCCGCTGCTCAGGCCGTGCCGCCCACCACCGCGTCGCCGGCCGGGGCGGCCGGGGCTGCGTGGGGCTTCGGGGCCAGCGAGGAGAGGTCGCCGGTGTCGCCCATCCTCAGGACGAAGGGGCGCTGCGGGGTGTACCGGATCGCGGTGACCGAGCAGGGCTCGACGCTGATCCGCTGGAAGTGGTCCAGGTGCAGGCCGAGCGCGTCGGCCACCACCGCCTTGATCACGTCCCCGTGCGAGCAGGCGATCCAGACCGCGTCCTCGCCGTGTTCGGCGGCGATCTTCGCGTTCCACTCGCGGACCGCGCTGACCGTACGGTGGCTCAGCTCGCGCAGCGACTCGCCGCCGGGGAAGGCCGCGGCGGCGGCGTGGTCCTGCACGGTGCGCCAGAGCGGCTCCTTGGCCAGCTCGGCCAGCGGACGGCCGGTCCAGTCGCCGTAGTGGCACTCCACCAGCCGGTCGTCCTCGGCCGGCGGGGCCAGCTCGGGCCGGGCGGCCAGCAGCGGCTCCAGGGTCTGCCGACAGCGCTCCAGCGGGCTGCTGACGGCCTGCGCCAGCGGGATCCCGGCCAGCCGCCCGGCGAGCGCGGCGGCCTGCGCGCGCCCGGTGTCGTCCAGGTCCACGCCAGGCGTCCAACCGGCCAGGATTCCGGCGGTGTTCGCGGTCGAGCGGCCGTGACGGACGAGCAGCAGGGTGGGCATGGGGCTTAGCCTACGGCCTGCGGACGCCGTCGTGGGGCCCGTTCGCACACCCGGGAAGTCGACGCGGCACGGCTGGCCGCAGTGCCGCCCGACCCCGTCGACCGTTACGCCAGGCCGGCCCGTTCCAGCGCCTCGACGCCGGTGCGCAGCGCCTGGACCCGCTCGTCCAGGGTGAAGCCGGACGGCGCCAGGGTGAGCGTGGTGACGCCCGCGTCGGCGTAGGCCTGCATCCGGTCGGCGATCCGGGCGGTGTCACCGACCAGCGAGGTGGCGTCGATCAGGTCGTGCGGGACGGCGGCCGCGGCGCCCGCGTAGTCCTTGGCCAGGTACTTCTCCTGGATCTCGTCGGCCTCCTGCTCGTAGCCCATCCGCCGGGCGAGCTGGTTGTAGAAGTTCTTCTCCTTGCTGCCCATGCCGCCGATGTAGAGCGCGGCGTAGGAGCGCTGGGAGTCGACGCCGGCCTTGATGTCCTCGCCGACCGCGATGGTGACGGTCGGGCAGAGGTCGAAGCCGTCCAGGGACTTGCCGGCCTTGGCGCGCCCGGCCTTCAGCGGGTCCAGGGAGAGCGCGGCGTGCTCGGGGGCGAAGAAGATGCCGAGCCAGCCGTCGGCGATCTCACCGGTCTGCTCCAGGTTCTTCGGGCCGATCGCGGCGATGTACAGCGGGATGTGCTCGCGAACCGGGTGCACGGTGAGCTTGATCGGCTTGCCCGGGCCGCCCGGCAGCGGCAGGGTCCAGTTCGCGCCCTCGTGCACCAGGCGCTCGCGGGACATCGCCTTGCGGATGATCTCCACGTACTCGCGGGTGCGGGCGAGCGGCTTGTCGAACTTCACGCCGTACCAGCCCTCCGAGACCTGCGGGCCGGAGACGCCGAGGCCGAGGCGGAAGCGGCCGCCGGAGAGGGTGTCCAGGGTCGCGGCGGTCATCGCGGTCATGGCCGGGGTGCGGGCCGGGATCTGGAAGATGGCCGAGCCGACGTCGATCCGCTCGGTCTTCGCGGCGACGAAGCTCAGCACCGTCGCGGCGTCCGAGCCGTACGCCTCCGCGGCCCAGCAGACCGAGTAGCCGAGCCGGTCCGCCTCCTGGGCCACCGCGATGTTGTCGGCGTCCATGCCGAGTCCCCAGTAGCCGAGGTTGATGCCGAGTCGCATGTGCCGAACCTTCCAGTCGGTTGGCTTGGTGGCCAGTCGGGTGAGATCGAGGCGAGCGTAACCGCGCGCTCGCGGGACACGCTACTGACGGGTAGTGGTGGCCTGGCTCACATCCGCGCTGTTGATCGTTCTGCGGGTCTACCCCCCTGCCCGCACACCGGCCGCTACGCTCAGCCGACGTGGGGAGTGCTCTCCCCACCTGCGCGTTTACAGGGCTTCCGGGGCTCCCGGGGCCATCGGCCAGTGGAGGGCCCGTCCGATGGAAATGCGTCACCTCGGCCGCACCGGCCTACAGGTCTCCCGCCTCGGCCTCGGCACCATGACCTGGGGCCGCGACACCGACGAGCACGAGGCCGCCGAGCAGCTCAAGGAGTTCGTCGACGCGGGCGGCAACCTCGTCGACACCGCCGACGTGTACGCGGACGGCGGGGCCGAGTACCTGATCTCCCGCCTCACCGACAGCCTGGTCCCCCGCCCCGAACTCGTCATCGCCACCAAGGCGGGCAGCGTCCCGGAGTCCACCCGCCGCTTCGACGGCTCCCGCGGCCACCTGCTCGCTGCCCTGGACGCCTCGCTGCACCGGCTCGGCACCGACTACGTCGACCTGTGGCAGGTGCACGCCTTCGACCCGGTGACCCCGGTCGAGGAGACCCTCAGCGCCCTCGACATCGCCGTCTCCACCGGCCGCGCCCGCTACGTCGGGGTCTGCGACTTCAGCGGCTGGCAGCTCGCCAAGGCCGCCACCTGGCAGCGCGCCCACCACGGGCGGGTGCCGCTGGCCGGGGCACAGCTGGAGTACTCGCTGCTGCAGCGCGGCCTCGAACGGGAGGCACTGCCCGCCGCGCTGGACGCCGGGGTCGGGGTCCTGGCCGGCTCGCCGCTCGGGCGCGGGGTGCTCACCGGCAAGTACCGGCACGGCGTCCCGCAGGACTCGCGCGGCGCCTCGGCGTTCCTGTCCGGGTTCGTCCAGCCGTACCTCGGGGAGCGCTCGCGGCGGATCGTGGACGCCGTCGCCACCGCCGCCGACGGGCTCGCCAGCAGCCCGCTCGCGGTCGCGCTGGCCTGGGTCCGGGACCGGCCCGGGGTGGCGAGCGCGCTGGTCGGGGCGCGGACGGTGGCACAGCTGCAGACGGCACTGTCAGTGGAGGCGCTTACGCTTCCGGGTGAGATCCGCGGCGCGCTGGACGACATCTCGTCCCCGGTGCACCGCTACCCGGACCAGGGGTGGACGGAGCTGTGACCACCACCGGACCGGGTTGTCGAGCAGAACGTGCAGTGGAGTGACCTTTGGAGCGGACGACGATGAGTGACACGGGGAACGGCGCTCCGGAGGAGACCTCGGCCTCGCCGGCCGACAAGGCGGCGGCGATCGCGGAGCTCGCGGAGCGGATCCGCAGCATCGGGCCGCAGGCTTCGGGATCGGGGGCTTCCGGGTCGGGGGCTTCCCCGACTTCCGGGGCTTCCCCGACTTCCGGGGCTTCCTCGGCTTCCTCGGCTTCGAGGCCCGCGCCGGCTTCGGCGGCCCCGGAGGCCACCGGCGGGGGCGCTCCGGCCGCTCCGGCCGTCCCGACCGCGGTGGAGCCCGACGGGCCGCGCGGCGACGCGCTCCAGGAGACCGCCCGGGTGCTGACCTCCGGTGGCGCCCCGGCCGAGCTGGCGGCCGCCGCCGTGGCCGAGTTCGGTGACGGCGCCGCCGAGCGGCTGCGCACGGACCCGTGGGCGGTGCTGGGCCTGCCCGGCGTCCGCCCCGAGCACGCGGACGGCTTCGCCCGCGAGCTGCTCGGCCCGAAGGCCGAGCCGGGCGACCCGCGCCGCGCCCAGGCACTGGTCCTGTGGCTGCTGGAGCAGGCGGCGCTGCGCGGGCACTCGGCGCTGGAGCTGACCGAGGTGACGGCCGGGCTCGACCGGCTCCGGATGCCGGACCCGGCCGCCGCGATCCAGGCCGCCGTCGCGGACGGACGGGTGCTGCCCTTCCAGGAGGAGCTGAGCGGACCCGAGGCGCACGCGGCGGGCGACGAGGACGACGAGGCGCCGACCCGGACGCTGCTCGCGCTGGAGCGGCTGGCGATGGCGGAGGACAGCCTCGCGGAGGGGCTGCTGCAGCTGATGGCCACCTTCGTGCCGGGCGAGGACGTCGAGGCGGAGGACGCCCGGGCCGAGGACGCCCGGGCCGAGGAGGCTCAGGCCGAGGAGGCTCAGGCCGACGAGGTTCAGGCCTCGGACGCCGAAGCCGAGGAGGCCGGAGCGCAGGAGGGCGAGGTGGAGGCCGCCGCCGACTCGGCTCCGACGGACACCGAGGCTCCCGCCGAGTCCGCCCCGGCCGCCCCCGGCCCCACCGCCTGGGCGGCGGCAGCCGAGGCCGCGCCGTCCTCCTCGGCCACCGCCCTGATCGAGGCCGTCGCCGACAGCGCGCTGGTACTGCACACCGGCGGCGAGGCCGCCCGTGCCGAGCCCGCCGCGCTGCTCGCCGCCGCCCGGGGGCTCGGGCTGCGGGCCTGGGCCGCCACCTGGACCGACCAGGGCCGGGAGTCCTTCGCCGCGCTCGCCGGCGCGGACACCGCGGTGACCACCCTCGCCGAGCTGCTGTCCGGTGCGGCCGGCCCCGGCCGCTCCCCCGACGGCTCGCTCGCCCTGGACCTCCTGGTGGTCCTGGACGCGCCGCTGCTGGACGTCGAACTGGCCGCCACCCTGCTGGAATCGCTCGCCGACGGCACCCGGCTGGTGCTCAGCGGCGACCCGGGACAGCTCTGGTCGGCCGGCCCCGGCCGGTTCTTCGCCGACCTGCTGGCCGCCAAGGCCTGCCCGGCGGTCGCCTCCCGCACCCCGGACTTCGGCCCGATCGGCGAGTTGGTCTCCGGTGTCGGCATCGGCGAGCTGCAGCCGGTCGAGGCGCCGGACAAGGAGGTGGTCATCCTCACCGCCAAGGACGGCGGTGAGGCCGTCCACCGCGCCGTCCAACTGCTCACCGACTCCATCCCGCGCGCGCTCGGCATCCCCGCCGAGCAGGTCGTGCTGCTCACCCCCGGCCACGGCGGCCCGGCCGGTACGCGTGCGCTGAACGCCGCCGCCAAGGCCCGGCTGAACCCCGGCCCCGGCCGCTTCGGCGGTTTCGACCCGGGTGACCGGGTGGTGGAGTCCCCCGCGCCCGGGCTCACCCGCCCGGCCCGGGTCCTGGACGGCGACGCCACCGGACTGCACCTGGAGTACCCGGACGGCACGCGCCGGACCGTCCAGCCCGCGCAGGCCGGCCGGCTGCGGCACGGCTGGGCACTGACGGTCCACCAGGCGCTCGGCCGCCGCTGGCCCGGGGCCGTGGTGGTGCTCCCGGAGGACGCCGGACCGGCGCTCACCCGGCAGTGGGTCTACACCGCCTTCGGGCGCGGCGAGCGGCACCTGTCGGTCGTGCACGCGGCGGGTCCGGCGCTCGCCCAGGCCGTCGCCGAGCGCCCGGCGCAGCCGCGCACCACCCGGCTGCGGGCGATCCTGGCGGAGAACGCGGCGTCGACGTACTGATCGACCGACGCGCGAAGGGCGGGCCCGGTGCTCCCGGGCCCGCCCTTCAGATCTTCACGCGTACGGGATCGCGTCAGTCCTCAAGGTCCTCGTCGTCGTAGACCTCGCTCACATCGAACCGGCAGATCAGCATTTGCGGGTCGGCGTGCTCGAAGGGCTCCGGCAGCCACTCCCCCGGCTCGGTCGGTTCGGCCGCCGCGACCCAGAGCGTCGAGTCCGCCTCCTCCAGGCCGAACTCCTCGCTGCGGGCGGCGATCTCGTCCGGCTCGTACTCGCCGAACAGCACGCCGATCGCGGCGTTCACCCCGCCCGCCCCGCCCGGGGTCAGCGTCTCGTCGAGCCGCTCGGCCTGGGCGCGCAGCCGCTTGGGGTCGACCACGTGGTAGTCACGGCGGATCAGCACGCTGATCGCCTCGGGCTGTTCCGGGCCGTGGTAGCCGCCCGGGCCCTCGTCCCCGGGGATCTCGAAGGGGGTGACCTCGTCGTAGACCTCGTACAGGAGTTGGTCGTAGGCGATGGCCGCCGTCGCGAGCTGCTCGTAAGCGGCGGACACGGCGGGATCATCAGCTGCGTTGGGGCTTGACACCGCTTCCAGATGACGGTCGATGGCGGCCTTGACCGCCTCAGCGGCGGCGCGTACCTCGGCAATGGTGGGCTGCGCGGCATCAGACATGGTGCAGACGCTATCTCCCCTCGGTGTCGCTACGCACAGCGGTTGTCACCTACACCCGCGATTTCACCGCAACTTCCCCCCTGATGTCCGATCCGGTCCGTTCTGTCCCCCGCCGGACCGGCGCGGGTCGGGCGCAGAGGGCGTGCGCCCGGCCCGACGGGGCCGTTCGGGTGCGGCTTCGCGCGCCGGTATCGGGGTATCCACTCCACAGGAGCAACAGGACTGATGCACTGTCAGCCGAGCGTCCGGGCCGCAGGCCGTCGAACCGCCGCTTCCGCACGGGAGGTCGGCCGGAAATACCCGGGCCGAGTGTCCGGGGCAGGCCGTAGGCTTGCGTGCAGATGATCCCCAGGAGGAGCGTTTTGACCCCACCGAAGCCGGTCCGGCAGCCGGAGTACGAGTACCAGTCGCTACGCATGCCGCGCGGCACCACGCGCAACGCGGCGCGCCAACTGCTCACCGAGCACGCCGAGTACGGGCACTGGGAACTCGACCGGCTGAGGCTGTTCCCCGACGGCAGCCGGACGGTCCGGCTGAAGCGGCGGATCATCCGGCAGATCCGGAGCTGGTGACGGGCGGGGTCTCCCGCCCTGCGGGGCCTGCGGAGGATTCACGCCGAGCGTTCACGCGCCTGCGGCCGCCCGTTCATCGGGCGGCCGCAGGCGTTTCGTTCCGTCTACCGCTGCAGCCCAGCGGTCGGGGTGCTCAGCGGGCGCCGGCGCGGGCGCGACGGTAGAGCACGCCGCCGCCGAGCAGCAGCGCGAGCCCCGCGGCGCCGAGCACCTCGACGCCGCCGGCGCCGGTGGAGGCCAGCTGGCTGCCCGCGGCGGTGCTCTGCGCGACGGGGGCGGCCGGGGCGCTGGTCCGGGCCGCGGCCGGGACGGCCTGGGTGCCGGTGTTGCTGCTCACCGGGGCGGGGGTGCTCCCACCGGTCGGGCCGCCGCCCCGTCCGCCACCGGTCGACGGCGGGGTGGCGGGGGTGGAGGGGGTGGAGGGGGTGATGCTCTCGGGGGGGCAGTCGTCGGCCGGCTTCGGGGCGGGCTGCGCCACGTTGCCGCAGGAGTTGCCGAAGGCCGGGTTGGCGACGCCGACCACGTTCACCGAGTTGCCGCAGGCGTTGACCGGGACGTGCACCGGGGCCTGGACGCTGTTGCCGGAGATCACCCCGGGCGAGTTGGCCGCGACACCACTGGCGGAGGCGCCCGAGGCGGAGGGGCCCCGGCCGGCGCCGGTGCTGGAGCTGTCGCCACCACCGGACTGACCGGTGTGGGCGGACTGCGGTGCCGAGTGGCGGCCGGTGCTGACGTTGGCGCAGTGGTTGCCGAACGACGGGTTCAGCGCGCCGATCACGTCGACGGTGTTGCCGCAGGCGTTGATCGGCACCTCGACCGGCACCTGCACCGAGTTCCCGGAGGCGACGCCCGGCGAGCCTGCCGCACCTCCCTGCGCCTCGGCGCCCGCGTAGGCGTAGCCGGCCGTCGAGGCCAGCACGCTACCGGTGGCCACGGCGGTGAGGATCCCCTTCTTGGCTACATTCCTCATGTTTTCCCCTGACGTATCGAGACGGCGTGGCGACCTTGACGTGAACCTTGCAAAAGTCGGAATTTCCGTATATCCGGAAATCACGCAAGGTCTTCAACTGCACAGGAGTCAACGAGCGGCCAACGCCGAAGTTGGGCCAAACAAACCGGCTTCACCCGAACGAGTGACCACAGCCTCAATCCATTGCCAAGCCGCCCGGCAGGGCGCGCGTCGGGCACCCTGCCGGACAGCCGAAGGCCCCCGGTGCGGCGCGTCCGCCGTCCGGGGGCCGGAGTGAGTCGGCTCAACGGGCCTCAGCGGCCCGGAGGTTGACTCAGAAGTTGGCGCAGTGGTTGCCGAACGCCGGGTTCAGCACACCGATCACACTGACGGTGTTGCCACACAGGTTCACCGGGACGTGGACCGGAATCTGGACCTGGTTGCCCGCGACGACGCCCGGGGAGCCCGCGGCCACACCCTCGGCACCGGCACCGCCGTGAGCGGACGCCATGCCGGCGGCGGCGAGCACCAGGCCACCGGTGGCGGCGGCGACAGCGGCGATCTTCTTGACCTTCATCATTCCTCCTGTACGGACAACGCAACCCGTTCGGCGGGCTACACAGGAATGAACGACGCTGCGGCAAACGGGGTACGGAACGGATTTGCCATTCACTCGCAACGGTGAGGCTTCGCACAGACAAGCGGTGAGGAATTGCAAGGGAGAATCGTTTCTGTTGATCTCCCTCAACCCATCCCACAATCATGCGCTCGGACAATGCGGTCGGCCCGCCCCCGGCACCCCGGGAGCGGGCCGACCCAGTCGCCTGATCAGCAGGCGTCGATGAAGCGGTCCAGCACCCGGACGCCGAACTTCAGCCCGTCCACCGGCACCCGCTCGTCCACGCCGTGGAACATCCCGGCGAAGTCCAGCTCCGGCGGCAGCTGCAGCGGCGCGAAGCCGAAGCAGCGGATGCCGAGGTCCTGGAAGGACTTGGCGTCCGTACCGCCCGACAGGCAGTACGGCACCGCGCGGGCGATCGGGTCCTCCGCGCGCAGGGCGGTCTGCATCGCGTCGACCAGCGCGCCGTCGAAGCTGGTCTCGATCGCCCGGTCCGTGTGCAGGCTCTCCCGCTTCACGCGCGGACCGAGCACGCTGTCCAGCTCGGCCAGGAACTCCTCCTCGTAGCCGGGCAGGAAACGCCCGTCCACGTGCGCGGTGGCCTGACCGGGGATCACGTTCACCTTGTAGCCGGCACCGAGCATGGTCGGCTGGGCGGTGTTGCGCAGCGTGGTGCCGATCATCTTGGCGATGCCGCCGAGGACGCGCAGCGTCTCGTCCATGTTCTCCGGGTCCAGCTCGACCCCGAGGGCGTCGGACAGCTCGTTCAGGAAGGCCCGGACGGTCTTGGTGATCCGCAGCGGGAACTTGTGCCGGCCGAGCCTGGCGACCGCCTCGCACAGCTCGGTGATCGCGTTGTCGTCGTTCTCCATCGAGCCGTGCCCGGCCCGGCCCTCGACCGTCAGGCGCATCCAGTGCATGCCCTTCTCGGCCGTCTCCACCAGGTACAGCCGCACCTGGTCGTTGACCGTGAAGGAGAAGCCGCCGACCTCGCCGATGCCCTCGGTCACGCCCTCGAACAGCTCCGGGTGCTTGTCCACCAGGAAGCGCGCACCGTAGGTGCCGCCCGCCTCCTCGTCGGCGAGGAAGGCCAGCACGATGTCGCGCGGGGGCTTGCGACCGGTGCGCAGCCGGTCGCGGATGACCGCGAGGGTCATCGCGTCCATGTCCTTCATGTCGACCGCGCCGCGGCCCCAGACGCAGCCGTCCGCGATCTCGCCGCCGAAGGGGTCGTACGTCCAGTCCGCGGCGTTGGCCGGCACCACGTCGGTGTGGCCGTGGATCAGCAGGCCGGGACGGGACCGGTCCTCGCCCTCGATCCGGACCACGGTCGAGGCCCGCCCCTTGGCCGACTCGAAGATCTGCGGCTCGATCCCGAACTCGGCGAGCTGCTCGGCCACGTACTCGGCCGCCTTGCGCTCGCCCGGCCCGGACCCGTCCCCGTAGTTGCTGGTGTCGATCCGGATCAGATCGCGACAGATCTCGGCGACCTCCGACTCAGCCGTCACCTTCGGCGCCGCCGACTCGCTCCGCTCGCTCACGGTCACTCCTCGTCTTGGGCCCGCACCGACGCACCAGCGCGCCACCCCCAGGACCTGCACCCGGGCCGTACGAGCACGTCCGCCCATCCTCTCCCAGCCCTCGATCCCGATCCACCCCCCCCACAGGGCCCCGAAACCCCCTGGTCACGCCACCGCCACACACCGCCCCTTGCCCCCGCCACCAGCCCCGCTCCCCCGCCCGGAGCCGTTTTGGGAGCCCAAGCCGATCTTTGCTACAGTTACATCTGTCAGCGCGACGGACGAGAGATCGGAAGCCGCGAAGACGACACCTAGTCCGGGTGGCGGAATGGCAGACGCGCTAGCTTGAGGTGCTAGTGCCCTTTATCGGGCGTGGGGGTTCAAGTCCCCCCTCGGACACAGTTCAAATCCCCACGGGAACTCGAAAGAGTCCCGTGGGGATTTGTCGTTTCGAGCGCTTGGTGAGGCGAGCGCTGGGGTGCCGGGTCGGGCCTCGACGCGGATTTCGGCTTTCGCCGGGTCATACGTCAGATGAATCCCCAGGCTCCGGTAGACGGCGCTCTTCTCTGCCGGTTCGGCGTCTGCAACGAGGCCGGCGAGTTGTGAGCACTGGCGCACCAGGGCAGCGATCTCGTCGATGGTCGGCTGCGCGTCGGTGAACGGCGCAGTGCGGGCTCGGTCGGCGGCGGCTTGGCGGGCCTGGGTCTCGGCCATCCAGCCAGCGACGATCTTGGGGTCTGCGCCGGCTTCGAGAGCGGCACGATGGGTGGCGAGTTTGGCTGCGCAGTCGGTGATCTCCTCGCGGGCGCGCTCGGCAAGAGCCAGGTCTCGGCAGGAGTCGCCGGGCGCGGCGTTGGCCATGGCTTCGATGGTGGCAGAGAGCCGGTGGGGAGCGAAGACGGTGCCGATCCAGCGGTCGAGCGGCGCGATGATCCAGGACCCGCGGAGGTAGACATTGCGGGGGTGCTGGACGTGGTTGGCCAGTCCGTACTCGGTGGGGAAGCGGCAGCGGTAGTAGGCGTCCTCGCGGGAGTGCTGGCCCTGCATCCGCCGCTCACAGATTCCGCAGTGCAGGGCACCACCGTGCAAGTACAGGTGACGGGTGCGGTGCCGGACGTGGGCTGTTCCGGTCCCGGCTCGGACGGCGAAAACGTCCTGGACCTGGGCGAAGGTCTCGTCGTCGACCAGCGGCTGGTGAACGATCTTGTCGGAGACGATCCACTTGTCCCGAGTGTTCCACCGCAGGGTGGTGGCGTAGCCGAGGGTGACGTCCTCGATGTCGATGAGGGTCTCGTCCTTGCGCTGTTTGTTCCAGACCTGATGACCCGTGTAGCGCGGGTTGGTGAGGATGACCCGGACCGCCTGCTTCGACCAGGCGATGCCGCTGCGGTGAGAGTTGCGGGCCGGGTCGTGTGCGGAGGGGCAGGGGATTCCGTCGGAGGTCAGCCCCTCGGCGATCGAGAAGATCCCCAGGCCCAGGAGGTATTCCCGGTAGATGCGCTGCACAACGGGCGCGGCGGTGGGGTCGGGTTCGAGTCCACGCAGCATGCGGCCGTCGGCAGCCTTGGCGGGGTTGGGATGCGGGCCGAGGTCGACGAGGCGGTAGCCGTACGGGGGGCGTCCGCCGAGGAAGCGGCCCTCATGCCGGGCCTGCGCGCCCATGGAGGAGCGGACCCGGACGCGAATGCGGTTGCGCTCGCCCTTGGACATGCCGCCAAAGACCGACATGATCAGGTCATGGGCCTCGTTCTCCGGATCGATCGGCCCGCCCACCTCAGGTACCCACAACTGCACGCCGAAGTGGGTGAACAGCGGGAAGGTGTTGCCGAACTGGTTGCCATAGAAAGCTCGTTGCGGCTCGCCGATGACGACGGCGTCGAAGCCTCGGTCGGGGTCGGCGAGGGCGGCCAGCAGGCTGGCGGACTGGGGCCGGCGCTTCCAGGGCAGGGAGCGGCTGTGGCCGACGTCGAAGTACTCGGCGGTGATCCGACCACCGGAGGGTTCGATGAGGTTCCTGGCCCGGGCGAGCTGCCAGGCGCGGGAGGCTACCGGGTCCTGCTGGTCTTCGGTCGACACCCGCCCGCAGAAGGCGAACATGAGTCCGTCCCTCGGCAGTCGGCGGACCGGGACTGCTCGGGCAAGGCCGAGCTTCCACCGGGGGACGGCACTGCAGTCAGCCGGGTTCTCCGTCAACGCGGGTGCTCCTTCGCGGGTCGTCGCTACCGTGGCACGGCGCCGCTCATCAGGGGATTGCTGCTGCGGCGTGCGCGTCCATCCGTAACTCGGACGAGGAAGGAGATCCAGCGTTCCGAGAGGCGGGGGCGGTCGGCATCGCGGAGGGCGGTGCGTGCTCGGCGGCGTACCGGCGGAGCAGACGGAGAATGAGTGCGGCAGCCTCGGGTGTGAGCGATGGCCCGCCGGCGGGTAGCAACACTCTCAGGTTCGGCGGCTTCTCAGAGGGCCGGTAGCGCCGCTCGGGTTGAGTCATACGTACACACCTTGGTCTGATCGAGGAGCGGTCGCTGCATGGACCGGGCCGCCAAGAGGCCTCCGGGCTGCCAGACCTCAGCCTGGTCACGCGGGGAAGCCAGTTCGGTCCGCCACGCGGGGCGCGACGGGCCGGGCGGCCCGGCCCGTCGACGACGTCCAGGATGGTTACGCGGCCTGCCAGTGAGCCGCGTCCGGCCAATCCTCACGACGCGTCATCTGTGTCTTCTGCTTGCGGAAGACGAGGACGTCCTCGTGGACGATCAGGTGCATCGGGACCCCGGCCGCGCGGGCGGCGCGGATGTTCTTGAGCTGGAAGAAGGAGGGGCGGGCCACCAGCTGTCCGTCGCGGACGCCGGCGAGGAGGGCGACGCAGCGCTCGACGGGCATGAGGCCTGCGGCCTGGCCGGCGGCGATGACGGCTGCGGGCAGGTCGACGAGCTCACCGTGGTGGCGCCAGGGACGGGCGGTGACGGCGACAAACGCGCCGTTGGCGAGCAGCGGCAGGCAGCTGGTGAGGATGGTGGTGAACGCCTCCAGGAGGTCGTCGGTGGCGGCGTGGGCGAGGTTGGCGGGGTTGTTGCCGTAGGTGCCGTCGAACTTGGCGATTCCGGGCTGGCCGCTCTCGCGGCTGGAGACGACCTGGCCGTGCAGGGAGGCGCCGTAGGGCGGGGAGGTGAGCAGGAGCTGCACCCGGCCGTACTGGTCGGGGCCGATGAGGGTGTGGGTGCGGCGGGCGTCGCCGGTCTTGACGCGGGCGTGGCCGCTCGCGCCCTGGGCGCGGGCGTGGTTGAGGTTGCCGCGAGCGACAGCGGCCCAGCGGGGTTCGAGTTCGACGCCGACGGCGTTACGGCCGAGGTGGACCGCCTCGACGAGGGTGGTGCCGATGCCGCACATCGGGTCGAGGACGAGCTGGCCGGGGGTGGTGTAGGTGGCGACGGCGTGGGCGGCGATGGGGCGTGGCGGCCCGATCCGGGCCGGGGGTGGTGGCAGGTGCAGCCAGGGCGGTGCTGGGTGTGGATGGGTGTTTGGGGCATGAGGCCGGCCTCGAAGGCGGTGGCTTCGACGGCGGCGATGTGCTGCAGATAGACGAGGCCTGCGGCCCGGGCGTGGGCAACGAGGTGACCGGCGGTCTCCTGGCCGCTGGCCTGGCGTGTGCAGATGACGAGGACGCCGTCCGGTTGGAGTGCGCGCGTGCAGGTCTCGACGAGCGCGGTGAGCTGGGCCGGAGTGGCGGAGTCGTGGGGCGCGGCGATCGCGAGGTGGGCGCGTCGCTGGTTGCTGTCCGCCCTGCTGGAGGGGCGCCCAGGGGTGCCGCGTCGAAGAACGGCGAGGGACGCCACGGTGGGGGCGGTGCTGTGCAGGGTGTCGTAGGCGAGGTTCGCGCTCTGGTGGCTGGGGGCGAGGGCGAGGGCCCTTCGGCCTGCCTGAACGGCGGCGGCGAGGACGGCGACGTTGCCGACATCCGGGATGAAGACAAGATCGCCGTGGGCCGAGAACGCCTCGGTGATCTGCCTGGCGAGGCCGGGCGGGATCCGCTGGGCGCATGTCGCGCCGGTGGGGTTCTCGCAGGTCGGGCAGCAGCCGGCGGGCCGTTGCACCACCCTGGCTCGACACCGCCAGATCTCGATCGGCATGGTCCTGGATCTGTCACCCCTCGCGGCTTGGCCCGACGGTGCGCAAGACGAACCAGGCTTCAAGGAATTGGTCTCGACGGCGTACAAGCTGTGGTGGGAGACCTGGAAGCTCGATGTCCGCTTCCTGATCAGCTTCAGGCCGCAGGGCGGTGCCCGTGACTTCGACCATTTGATCAACCTGTTGCGCACCTCGCACCAGCATGCCGGCACTGGCAAGCAGGACGAGCAGGCCAAGCAGTGGGCCAGGAACGTCTGCGGCGGGCGCGATCCGGCGACGTCAGACGACTGGATGGCATGTGGCACCGCGCTGATGGAAACCTTCAACACAGCGATCGACGTACTCTGCCAGACCATCACACAGCATCAGAACCGCGGATTCCGCACCGCGTGGCAGAACAAGGTGGCCGTGAGTGAAGAGGCCGTAGTCGTACGGGTGGCGGCTGACCTCGGGATGCGGCTGAATGAAGGCCTGCAGGGATACCACGTCAGTCAAGTGAAACGGAGGTGGGCAAGTTACCGTCTGCGCAGGGACGAAACTGCCGACGACACTCTGGCTGCGTTCGCCGAGCAGAGCCTCATCTCCCGAGCCGAGGCGTTGCCCTGTAGCTACCTGGACGTGCTGAGCGAACTCAAGGTACTCGGCACGCCCAAAGCGGTCCCCGCCCTCCGCCTGGCACATGCCGGTCCCTCTGTCAGCCTTGGGTGAGACATCCCGCTTTGTCGGGTTAGCCTGAGAGGGCCCGAGTAGGAGTTCCACCCCTGATGACCAGCACCGATCCGTCCGTAGCCGACCCGGCTCCCCGGCCGAAGCGCCGCACGTTCAGTCCCGAGTACAAGCTGCGGATCGTCGCCGAGTACGACGCCGCGCCGGAGGGTGAGAAGGGTGCGGTCCTGCGCCGCGAGCGCTTGTACCACTCGCATGTCACCGAGTGGCGGGCCGCGCGTGATGCCGGGGCCCTGGAGAACCTGGTCGACCGCCGCACGAGTCCGGCCCGCCCGAAGAAGTCCGCCGCCGAGGTCGAGAACGAGAAGCTGCGCCGGCAGGTGGAACGGCTGGAGAAGGAACTCGCCCGGAACAAGGCCGCGCTGGAGGTTCTGGGAAAAGCGTCGGCGCTCTTGGAAATGATCTCCGAGGGCGCGGACTGAAGCACGCCGCCGACCCGGTCGTGGACGAGGCGTTCGTCGGCGTCGAACACGAGCTGGGCATCACGGCCGCGTGCCGGCTGACCGGCCGCTCCCGGGCCACCCACCTACCGCAGGCCGAAGCCACCGCCCACCCGCGGACCGAGACCGCCCCAGGTCCAGCCGTCGGCCCTGACGGCCGAAGAGCGTGATGCCGTACTGGCGTTGATGAACAGCCCCGAGTACGCCGAGCTGCCACCCGCACAGATCTGGGCCCGCGAGCTGGATACCGGGCGCTACCACTGCTCGGTCTCCACGATGTACCGGATCCTGCGTGAGCGGGGGCAGTCGGGCGAGCGCCGCCGCCAGGCCACCCACCCGGCCAAGACGGTGCCCGAACTGGTCGCCGACGGCCCCTCCCAGGTGTTCACCTGGGACATCACCAAGGCGGCCGGCCCCAGGAAGGGCATCTGGTTCCACGCCTACGTCGTCATCGACATCTTCAGCCGCTACATCGTCGGCCACACCGTCGAGCTGGCCGAGTCAGCCGAGCGTGCGGAGGAGTTGATCCGCGAGACCATCGCGCACAACGGCATCGTCCCCGAGACCGTGCACGCCGACCGGGGCTCCTCGATGACCTCGAAGAAGGTCTCCCAGCTGCTGATCGATCTCGGCGTCACCAGGAGTCACTCGCGCCCCAAGGTCTCCAACGACAACCCCTACAGCGAGGCCCAGTTCAAAACCACCAAATACATGTCCGACTATCCAGAGCGGTTCGAATCCCTGGCCCACGCCCGCGAATGGTTCGACGCCTTCATCTCGTACTACAACCACGAGCACCGGCACTCGGGCATCGGACTTCACACGCCCGCCAGCGTCCACTTCGGCACCGCCGAGGAGATCCGTGACCAGCGGGCCGTCACCCTCGCCGAGGCCTACGCGCGGCACCCCGAACGCTTCGGCCGCCGCCCCAGACCACCCGAGATCCCGAAGACGGCATGGATCAACGACCCGGCCAAGCGCAGGGAACCCGCACCACAAACCTCATAACGTCACGACCGTCTCACTGGACTTGAAATCTTCCGGTCCACTATTCTCACGGGGACAAGCCGGTTCGGACCCGCTGGAAAGCAGCAATCGCATCGTGGCAGTCGTGCACCAACGTGTCGGGACACCCGGGCGCGATGCCCTCTCTGCCAGCTTTGGGTGAGACAGTCCGGTTTGCCGGGTTAGTCTGAGGGGGCACGACAGGAGTTCCACTCGCATGACCAGCACTGATCCGGCCGCGAAGCCGCGCCGCCGCACCTTCACCCCGGAGTACAAGCTCCGTGTTCTGACCGAGTACGACGACGCCGCGTCCAGCGCCGAGCGTGGGGCGGTCCTGCGCCGTGAGCGGCTCTACCACTCCCACATCCAGGAGTGGCGCCAGGCCCGCGAGGCCGGAGCCCTGGAGAAGCTGGTCGACCGCCGTACGTCTGCCGCGCGGCCGAAGAAGTCGCCGGCCGAGGCGGAGGCGGAAAAGCTGCGGCGGGAGAACGAGCGGCTCAAGAAGGAGCTCGCTCGGAACAAGGCCGCGCTGGAGGTCCTGGGAAAAGCTTCCGCGCTCTTGGAAATGATCTCCGAGAGCGCGGACTGACGCACGCCCTCCTCCCCGTGCGACAGCAGGCGCTGGACGGGCTGCGGGCGGAGCTGGGCATCGCGGCCGCGTGCCGGCTGACCGGCTCTTCCCGGGCCACCTACTACCGCCGGCTCGATCCGCCTGCGCGCAGGGAGCCGAAGCCCAGGCCGGGCCCGCCGTCCGCGCTCTCCGCCCAGGAGCGCGCGGCGGTAATGGAGTTGATGAACACCGGCGAGTACGCCGAACTGCCGCCCGCGCAGATCTGGGCCCGCGAGCTGGACGAGGGCCGCTACCACTGCTCCATCCGCACGATGTACCGGCTCCTGGAGGCGGCCGGGCAGAACGGCGAGCGCCGACGCCAGGCGACCCACTCCGCGAAGACGGTTCCCGAGCTGGTCGCCACTGCCCCGTCGCAGGTATTCACCTGGGACATCACCCGTCTGGCCGGGCCGGAGAAGGGCATCTGGTTCCACGCATACGTGATCATCGACATCTTCAGCCGCTACGTGGTCGGCTACACCGTCGAGCGCGCCGAATCAGCCGAGCGGGCCGAGGAGTTGATCCGTGAGACCATCGAGCGCAACGGCATCGTGCCCGAGACCGTGCACGCGGACCGCGGCACTTCGATGACCTCCAAGAAGGTCTCCCAGCTGCTGATCGACCTCGGCGTCACCAGGAGCCACTCACGGCCGAAGGTGAGCAACGACAACCCCTACAGCGAGGCGCATTTCCGCACGACCAAGTACGCGCCGGACTTCCCCGGGCGGTTCGACTCCCTGGCACACGCCCGGGAGTGGTTCGACGGGTTCATCGCCTACTACAACCACCAGCACAGGCACTCGGGGATCGGACTGCACACGCCTGCCTCGGTGCACTTCGGCACGGCCGAGGAGGTTCGCGACCAGCGCGCGGCCACTCTCGCCGAGGCCTACCAGCGACACCCCGAACGCTTCGCGAAGCGACCACGCCCGCCCGAGATACCTGAGCAGGCGTGGATCAACGACCCGTCCCGCCGAAGAGAACCGGCACAACAGAGCTCATAAGACCACAATCGTCTCATTTGACTTGACATCTACCGATGCGCCCGCCGATGCTTCGATCCCGCTGACCCCAACCGAGCTCTCCGCGCTCGGCACCTGCGCCGCCGTCTTCCTGCCTACCGATCCGCCGCGGCTCGGCCAGGTGGCCTTCTGGCGCCCCGATGGGTCCGCCCCGCCCGTTCGCCAGGACGGCATCACCCAGCTCGTCGTCGTCCGCCCGCACGGTTCTTCTGCTCGCCGTCGCACCGTGCCGGCCACCGTGCTGAGCGTTGCTCAGGCGCTGCCCTTCCTCACCCGGGCCCGGACCGGTGCCGGGGCCGACGAGGCCGCCGCCTTCTGGGGAGCGGCCGGCCTGCTCGCCCTCCAACTGGTCGCACGGGGGCGGCTGTTGCCCGGTGTCAGCCCGGGTGGCCTGGACGCCTGGCGGGTCGGCCCGCTGGACCAGGAAGACTTCCGGCGGATCCGCGAACTCGCCGCCGCGATGCCACCGGAAGCCCGCGCTGTGCCGCTCCCGGACCGTACGCCCCTGCAGCTGCCCGAAGCCGAGCCGCTCCTGCGTGCCTTCCTGGACGCGGTCGCCGACGGACTGCCCCGCACCCCCGCCGCCCATCTCGCGGCCGGTAGCCCGGTGTGGGCCTCCCCCGCCCCGCAGCAGGCGAGCGCGCAGCGCGGGTGGGCGGCCGAGATCGCCGCCGGCCTGGACGCCGGGGTGCGGGTGTCACTCCGTCTGGAGCTGCCCGGGATGGCCGCCGTCAGCCCGGAGGAACCCGACGATTTCCAGGACTGGGACGACTGGTACGACAGTTGGGAGGACGATGGCGCCGACCAGCCCTTCCGCGCCGTCGTCCAGCTGCACAGCCTCGGTGACGCCACCCTGGTCACCGATGCCGCTGACCTGTGGGCAGGCCGCACGGCCGCCGCGGACGCCTTCGGCCCCCGCACCAAGGTCGACACGCTGCTGACGCTGCGCCGCGCCGCCCGGGTATGGCCGCCGCTGGAGCGGCTGCTGACGGCAGCCGCCCCGGCTGAACTGGAGCTGTCCGACGAGGAGGTCCAGGAACTGCTCGGCGACGCCGCGGTGCGCCTCGCGGCAGCCGGGATCCAGCTCCACTGGCCCAAGGAGCTGGCCCGCGAGCTCACCGCCCGTGCGGTGGTCGAGCCGCCGGAGCGGCCCGGATCCGACCTGCCGTCCCTGCTCTCCGCCGAGAAGCTGCTCGCCTTCCGTTGGCAACTCACCGTCGGCGGCCGGGAGCTGACCAGGGCCGAGCTGGACCGCCTCGCCGAGGCGCAGCGTCCGATGGTCCGGCTGCGCGACCAGTGGGTTCTGCTCGACCCCGAGGCGGTGCGGCGTGCCCGCGAGCGCGAGGAGAGACGCCTCACCCCGCTGGAGGCCCTCTCCGCCGCCCTCACCGGCACTGCCGAGGTCGACGGGGAACTGGTCGAGGTCCGCTCTTCGGGGTGGCTGGCCGAGCTGCGCGAGCGCCTCACCGACCCCGAGGCCGCTGCCCGCCGCGAACCGCTCCCCCAGCCCGCCGCTCTGCGGGCCACCCTGCGCGACTACCAACTGCGCGGCCTGGGCTGGCTGCACCGGATGACCTCGCTCGGTCTCGGCGGCTGCCTCGCCGACGACATGGGTCTCGGCAAGACCATCACCCTGATCGCCCTCCACCTGCACCGCCAGGCCGATCCCGCCACCGCCGGCCCCACCCTGGTCGTCTGCCCCACCTCCCTGCTCGGCAACTGGCAGCGCGAGATCGAGCGGTTCGCCCCCGGCACCGCCGTACGTCGCTTCCACGGCACCGCCCGAGAGCTCAACGGCCTGGCCGCCGGCGAGTTCGTGCTCACCACGTACGGCACCATGCGCAGGGACGCCGCCCGGCTGGATACGGCCGGGCCGTGGGGACTGGTGGTCGCCGACGAGGCCCAGCACGTCAAGAACCCGTTCTCCGCCACCGCCAAGGCGCTGCGCACCCTCACCTCCAAGGCCCGGGTCGCCCTCACCGGCACGCCCGTCGAGAACAACCTCTCCGAGCTGTGGGCGCTGCTCGACTGGACCACCCCGGGACTGCTCGGCCCGCTCAAGGCCTTCCGGGACCGCTACGCCCGGGGTGTGGAACGCGGCGACGATCCCGGGGCCGCCGAACGCCTCGCCGCCCTCGTCCGTCCCTTCCTGCTGCGCCGCAGGAAGTCGGACCCGGGTATCGCCCCGGAGCTGCCGCCCAAGACCGAGACCGACCGCATCGTCGCCCTGACGAAGGAGCAGATCGCGCTCTACGAGGCCGTGGTGCGTGAGACCCTGGCCGAGATCCGGGACAGCACGGGCATCACGCGACGCGGGCTGGTCGTCAAGCTGCTCACCGGGCTCAAGCAGATCTGCAACCACCCGGCGCAGTACCTGAAGGAGGACGGCCCCGCCCGGGCCGTCGAACGCTCGGGCAAGCTCGAACTTCTGGATGAGCTCCTCGACACCATCCTCGCCGAGGACAACGCCGTGCTGGTGTTCACCCAGTACGTCGCCATGGCCCGGATCATCGAAGGCCACCTCGCGCAGCGCGGCGTCCCGACGCTGTTCCTGCACGGCGGCACCCCGGTCAAGTGGCGCGAGGAGATGGTGCGACGCTTCCAGGACGGTGAAGTCCCGGTCCTCCTGCTGTCGTTGAAGGCCGCCGGTACCGGCCTCAACCTCACCCGGGCCGCCCATGTCATCCACTACGACCGCTGGTGGAACCCGGCCGTCGAGGACCAGGCGACCGACCGCGCCTACCGGATCGGCCAGACCCGGCCGGTCCAGGCCCATCGCCTGATCGCGGAGGGCACCGTGGAGGACCGCATCGCCGAACTGCTGAAACGCAAGAAGGATCTCGCCGAGGCCGTCCTGGGCGGTGGCGAGGCCGCGTTGACCGAACTGACGGATGCCGAGCTGGCCGAACTGGTGGAACTGCGGACGGCCGGCGGGCGCGTGCCCGCTGCCCGCCGGCCTCGCAAGGCGGCCCGCTCATGAACGCCCGCCGCACCACTCGCAAGGCCGACACCGCGCGCAGCCGGACGTTCCCCCCGCTGCCGCCCGCCCGGGGCCGCCGTTCGTTCGCCGAGTCCTGGTGGGGCAACGCCTGGGTCGAGGCGTTGGAGGGCAGGCAGCGCTCCGCCACCGGGCGCCTCGCCCGCGGCCGTACCTACGCCCGGGCGGGGAACGTCGGCGAGATCACCGTGACCCCCGGCCGGGTCGCCGCCCGGGTCCAGGGCAGCCGCAGTACGCCCTACCGCACCTCGATGGAGATCCCGGTGCTCGGCGAGCGCGACTGGGAACTGCTGCTGGATGCCGCCGCCGGGCAGGCCGGGCACATCGCGGCCCTTCTGGACCGGGACATGCCCGCCGAACTGGTGGAGGACGCCGCTCGCGCGGGGGTGCGGCTGCTTCCGCGGCAGGGCGAGCTCACCCCGACCTGCTCCTGCCCCGACTGGGGCGACCCCTGCAAGCACGCGGCCGCCGTCTACTACCAGGTCGCCCGGCTGCTCGACGAGGACCCGTTCGTCCTCCTGCTGCTCCGAGGCCGCGGCGAGCAGGAGCTCATGGACGAGCTCCAGCGACGCAACGCCGCCCATGCAGCCCTGGAGTCCACGAGCTCCCATGACGTACCGTCGGCAGCCGGATCGGTGCCCGCCAAGGATGTGTTCGCCGCCGCCAGGGCCGGGCTGCCGCCACTGCCCGGCCCACCGCACGCGATCGCCCGCCCGGGGCCCACCGCCGTGTTCACCGGTTCGAGTGCCCCTGACACCGGGATCGACCCTGCGGCGCTGGAGTTCCTCGCCGCCGATGCCGCCGCCCGCGCCGTACGACTGCTCGCCGAGGCACTCACCCCCGCGCACCTTGGCACGACACCCGCAGACCCGCTGCACGTCGACCAGGACGTCATCCGCCTCGCGGCAGCCGAAGCGCCGCCCACCCTCGTCACGCGCCTCGCGGACGCGGCCGGGCTGGGCACCACGGACCTGGCCCGCTCCGTACGCGCCTGGCGTCTCGGCGGCCCCGAGGGACTACGGGTCCTGAACGAGCCCTGGGACCCGGAGCCGTATGAACTCGCCGCCGCCCGTGACGCGGTCAGGCACGCCTGGGAGGGCGAACGCGCCCCCGCCCTGCGAGCCACCCGCAACCGCCTCACCGCCACCGGGGGCTCCGCACAGCTGCGCCTGGGCACCGACCGACGCTGGTACCCCTACCGCAAGGAATCCGGCACCTGGTGGCCCGCCGGCCCCGCGGACCGCGACCCGGCAGCGGCCCTCGCCGCCGCCCTGGGCACGGAAACGTCCTGAATCCGCCGCCTTGTCGACGGCATGACGGCGGACGTCAGGTCGGTCACGCATTCGATGGCCCCGCTGTCCGGTGTCGATGCCTACAGAATTCCGTCACCCGACGGAGCGACGCTCCCCAACCAGAGGCCGTCTCGCGCGCGGGTCATGGCGACAAAGAGCTGGCTCCGGGCGAGTTCCGCGTGCTCCGCCGCTACTTCTCCCCCATCGTCCCGGCCGTGGAGCGCCTGGTCGTGGCGTGGCAAGTAGACGTGCTTGAACTCCAAGCCCTTGGCCCTGCGGTAGGTCCCGATCTTCACAGCCTCGACCGGGCGGCCCTCGTACTGCTCGAGCGAGACGACGGGCACTCCCGATTCAGTGAGAAGCCGCTGGTAGTGCTGGAGCTGCTGCCAGTTCGAACAGAGGACGGCGGCATCGCCCCAGCTTCCGCGCGAGTCGGCGTGTCTCTCCGGCGCGCCTGGGGCTGGCTCGCCAAGGCCTCGGTGCAGCGCCGCCAGCAGTGCTGCGTCGTGCTCGTCGAGGGTCCGGGCCTCTGTGCGGATGACCTGGCCGGCTCGGTACGACTGTTCGACATCGCGCTTTCCTGGTGTGCGCTCTCCGTCGAGATCCTCGAACTCGTCGCCCTGGACGACGGCCAGAGCAGCGTCCAAGATCTCCTTCGCATTGCGGTAGTTGGTGCGCAACACCTGCCCTCGGTCGCCGCGAATGTCGATGCCGGCATCGCTGAGACGGAATCCCCCGGGGTAGACCGCTTGCTGGCCGTCGCCGATCAGCAGGAGGCCGTTGGGGACATCGCCGGCGAGGGACCGGAGGACGCGCAAGCCGGTGAGGGACAGGTCCTGGATCTCATCGGTGATCACAGCGGTGTACGGGGGCGGGGCGGTCGTGGTGCGCAGTTGCTCGGCAGCCAGCGTGAGAACGTCGTTGAAGTCGTGGATCCCGCGCTCGACGCGCAGACGTTCGTACTCCTCGTACAAGGCCCAGACGGCTTCACGGTGGTTCCGGCGCAGTGTGGTACGTCGGCGGCGACGAGGCAGGACCGCGTACTCGTCGAAGCTTGTGATTCCACGACCTTTGATGACGTAGTCGATCTCTTCGCGCCAGTAGTGGGACGTCGCGTCGAGAGTGGCCAGGATGGTGTCGCGGCCGGACCGGAGCCACGCGAGGTTGAAGGCCGAGCGAGCGCGATCCCCATGGAGGCGGGTCGCGATGCCGTGTTGGCGCAGGTATGCCTGGACCCAGCCGTGCAGGCTGCTGAACTCGACCCGGTCGGCGATTGCCGGGGCCATCGCCTGCAGGAAGGTGCGTTGCACTCGGGGAAGGTTGTTGGCGAAGGTGACGTAGAGGATGCGGCCGGAGGTGCGCTGAGCGAGGTACACGGCGCGGTGCAGGCCGACAACGGTTTTGCCGGTGCCCGCTGGGCCGGTGATGCGGGCCGGACCGCCCCAGTTGCGGCGGACCAGTGCCGCCTGGTCCGGATGGAGGAAGGTCATCCACTGCTCGATGGGGGCTTGCCGCGCAGCGGTGATCTCCGCCTCCTGCAGGGCCTCGACGTCGAAGAGCGTTTCCGAATCGGGCGGGACCGATTGCAGGTCGGCTGTGCGAGCGGTCGGAATCTCCGCGGGCTCGTACGCGGGAAAGACACGCGACAGGTGATCCGAGATCGCTCGGACTGCGGCGGGTCTCAGCCGAGTCGGCTCAGAGGAGAGCGCCGGAGCCACCTCCTGCTCTCCCAGCATGTGCACGACCCCGAGCCGGCGGTCCACTCGATGCCCGGCAAAGACCATCAGCGGCCGAACCGCTACTGGGGACAGTCCGAGCTCCCCCACCGCGCGTTCAGCCACCTGTGTGACGGCGAGCAGCTTGGCCGCCTCACTGTCCCGGTTCTGCCCTGCCGCAGACAACTGACCATCCACCAGGTCGGGTTCGGCTCGCCAGTTCTTGACGTCGACGACGTAGACGCCACCAGGTCCGACCAGCAGCATGTCCACATTCGCCGAGCGTGTCCCTGGCCAACGGCGGTCCACGAGCAACCGCCACCCGCACTCGGTGAGGAACAGGAGCCGCGCCGCGACCCGTTGCTCGCCCTCGCTCGCGGCCTCCCACCGGCCGGCCTCACGCCGTGCGGCCTGCCACTGTTCGCGCAGTTCTCGTTCCCTCCGCCGAGCATCCTGCGCCCGCCGTCCCGCCGAACCGCCCGCAGCCATGCACATCCCCCCAATCGACACACAGCGTGACGATCATAGTGCGAAGTGCGAGATTTCACGGGTGAGCCGGCGAACGAATCCCCTCTCCGGGGCCGCCGCCTCGATGGCAGCGCCAACAGGCCGTGACTCCAGAACCACCACGCGCGTGGTCGAACGCGCCGTGCTGCGCGACTGCGGCCACGCAGTCACCGTCCGGCAAACTGGCGGACCGGCTACGCATTTCACCGGCAATCAGATACGGCGCACTGCTAGTGTCGCAGCCGTGGCAGATCCTTTACGTATCGGCATTGCATCTTTCGGAGCTCGCGAGTTCCAGGCCCTTCATGCCGTCTGCCAGCAGAAAGGGCACGAACCGCTGGTTCATGTGTACTGCCGTTCGATGCGGCCCAGACGGCCCACTGACGCCTTTGCCACAGAGACGGTCGGATCCCTTCTTGAGGCGATTCCCGCAGGTGTGGACCTCCTCGTGCCCGGCAGCTCCGAGGGACTGGCCAAAGCCCTCGCCGGATACGACCTGGACCTCCTCGTCGTCTACGGCTTCTCCTGGAAGCTGCCACCGTCGGTCCTGGAGGTACCTCGCCTCGGTGTCCTGAACATCCACTGCTCGCTGCTGCCCGAGTACCGGGGGCCTGCGCCCGTCCTCTGGGCCATCCGCAACGGTGACGCGCACCTCGGTGTGACGGTCCACCGCATGGACGAGGACTTCGACACTGGTCCGGTGCTGGCGCAGCAGGACGGAATCCCCATCGATGACGACGTCACCCCGGACACCCTCTGGCCACGACTCGAACCGGTAATTCGGCGGCTTCTCGTCGATTCCCTGGACCGCGCATCGCAGGGATATCCGGGAACACCGCAGGATGGCGCCCGCGCTACCTACGCGGGGCTGATGGGACCGGAGTTCTCCCTGGTCAATCGCTCACAAACCGCCCGCGAGATCCACAACCAGGTCCGCACGTTCCGGTTCATGGGACCAGACCTCGGCCCAACCGTCGAGATCGACGGGCGCCTCCTACGGGTGCTGCGGACCAGGCTGACACCGACCGACGGGATTCGCCTGGAATGCGCCGACAACCCGATCTGGATCACGGAATCGGCGCCCGTGGAATCCGTTAGGGGCTTGTCAGCTGCCGGCTGATCCTCTGGTACCGTGCGGCCGCCTGCGGATCGTCGAAGCTCGCGAGCAAGGGGAGCGCCTCGGACCAGTGCGCGCGGGCCTGGTCCTCGCGGCCTGCCTGGCAGAGGGCGCGTGCGAGATTGTCGAGCGTGCCGGACAGCTGCCAGGCGTCGTTGCACTCCCGATGGATCGTGGCGGCGGCCTCGTGGAGACGGATGGCATCATCGGTCCTCCCGAGATCGCGGCAGGCCTCCCCGGCCCGGTCCAGTGCCGTCGCCTCTCGGCTTCGATCACCCAGCCTTCGCTGGATGGAGACTGCCTGCTCGCACGACCGCAGGGCATCCTCGGGCCGCCCAGCCGAGCGATCGACGTTCGCCAGCTCGACGAGCCAGTGTGCCTCCCACACGCTGTTGCCCTCCTCGGCGGCGATCTCCAGAGCAACACTGATCGAGGCGTGGGCGTCGGCCAGCAAGCCCAGTTCGCGCTGGGCCCAGCTAAGGAAGAACAGTGCGTTGCCCTCACCGCTTCGGTCTCCGAGATCGCGGAACACCGTCAAAGCCCGCTCCAGGGCCTCGACTCCCGCGTGGAAGCCACCGAGTTCGCACTGTGTCTCGGCAAGATTCGACAGGAGCAGCGCCGCCCATCGCTGGTCGCCCAGCTCGCCGAAGATGGCGGCCCCGGCCTCGAACCAGCTTCGGGCTTCGTCAAGCCGTCGCCGACGCAGGCCCAGCAGGCCCAGCGCGTTGACCGACACCGCCTCGCCGAACCGCTCTCCGATCTCGCGACGGATCTCGAGGGCGGCGCGATGGCACGCCTCGGCCTCGTCGAGACGTCGCGACTGGAAGTACGCCTTTCCCAGGCTCTCGTACGCTTCGGCCTCGCCTGCGCGGCTGCCGGCTCGGGCAGCCGAGCGGATGCCGATCTCGGCTGTCGCTTCCCAATCGTCGAAGGCGTTCTGGTGCATGTAGACGGCTCGCAGGACCACGGCCAGTCGCCAGGCGAGATCGTGGAATCCGGCCTCCGCGGCGGCTCGCGTGGCGGCGACCAGGTTGCCGGCCTCGGCGAGGTACCACTGGAACGCCGACTGGTAGTCGTCGAAGGCCAGCGGAGCGACGTCCGGTGGCACCGGAACGTCGAGCGGATAACGGTCGAATGGAGCCATCATCAACTGCGCGTTGTCGGCGGTGTGCAGATACCACGTCAGGATGCGCCGTTGGACGTCACGGCGGGTTTCGGCCGGCTCCTCCTGCTGCACCTGTGTGACGGCATAGGCGCGCAGGAGGTCGTGGAGTTGATAGCGGGTGGAGGCGCGTTGCTCGACCAGGTGGGCGCCGACCAGGACGTCGAGCTGGCGACGCGCCTCGGCTACCGTGCTCCCGGCGAGCGCGGCTGCGGCGGGCAGGCCGAACTCGTCACCCGGATGCAGGCCGATCAGCCGGAACTGCCGGGCCGCCGCCTCGGGCAGGGCCCGGTAGGACCAGGCGAACACGCTGTGCATCGCGTCCGTCTCCTCTTCGGTCTCCGCCGTCAGGACGTCCCAGAGCGCCGAGCGGTCCTTGAGATCAGCGATCAGCTCCCGCAGGAGCATCAACGGCCTGCCGGCCGCGCGTTCGGCGGCGATCCGCAACGCGAGCGGCAGACCTGCGCAGAGCCGGGCCAGTTCGGCCAGTTCGTCGGGCTGGTCGGACGAACGAGAGGCAGCAGTCACCGCTCGAAGCAGCAGGACGGCCTCCTCGTCCGGGAAACGGCACAGGTCGAGCCGGTACGCCCCCTCCCGGGCTACCAGGCCCGGAAGACTGTTTCGGCTGGTCACCAGGGTCAGGGAGCCTGAGGAGGCGGGCAGCAGGGGCCGGACTTGCGCGGCTGTGGAGGCGTTGTCGAGCATAACCAGGAGCCGGTGATCGGCGGTGATCGACCGGAACAGCGAGGCCCGGTCCTCCAGATCGACCGGCACGGAAGCAGCAGGAAACCCCAAGGCCTGCAGGAAGCGATCCAGTGCTTGGCTCGACGAGACCGGTGCACTCGCGTCATGGCCGCGGAGGTTGACGTACAGGGCCCCTGCCGGGAAGCGATCGCGGACGCGATGCGCCCAGTGCAGGACCAGAGACGTCTTGCCCACTCCCGCCGTGCCCGTGACCACCACGACCGCCGACGAGGCGAGCGCCTCATGGCCGTCGGCGACTATCCGGTCCAGATTCCCCAGCTCACCACTCCGGTTGACGAAGCGACCTCCGGCGTAAGGAAGTTGGTGCGGCGTCACACGGAAGGAGCGCTCCAGCGACTGATGGAAGTGGATGTCGCCGTGGACGTCGCGGGCTTGCAGAACGTCCCCGACGGTGGCGGATCCGTGGATTCGGTTGGTCTGCCAGGAACCGTGCGGGGAAGCGTCGTTCCGATCGAAGCCATCCATCAGGGGCGGTGTTCCGATATCCGGCTGGCAACCATCATTGCTGCCCTGCCGGCGGCGGCAGGGCAGCCACGTTGCGGTTGAAGTAGCTGTCCAGTGGCTCGCCGACTTCGTAGAGGTCGACGATGAACTGCCTGCATCGCAGGATCAGATCGCGGTCGGCGAATCTCCGCACGGATTCGAGGACGCCGTGCTCGTCGTAGACCGCCTCGTACATGACCTCGGAGCCGAGCGTGTAGATCTCCGGGAGAGGGCCGTCCGCCTCGAAGGTCTCCACCTGCTCCGGGCTCACGACGCGGATGGGCCCGCCGCTCTGGTCCCGGACACGGAGTGCATGGAGCTCCCATTGGAGGTATGCGCCGATCGGCTCCTCCACCACGCGCACTCGACGCGCCGAGAAACCGTGCTCGGCGATTTTCCGGTGGTAGCCCTCCATGTCCCGGCGGCCAGCCTCAAGAATTCTCAGGGAATTTTCCCAGTCGCCGGCGGCGAAACTCTCCCAGCTGTCGTAGCCCGGCTCTTTGAAGGTTTGCTGGCGCTCCAGCTTCCAGAAACCGAGGTCGGTAATTCTCCAGAAAAATAATTCGAATTCGGCATAGTAGGCGCCGAGTTCCATGCGCTCGCCGACAGCGCCGGTAAGGAGATCACGCATCCGGGATGTCCGCCTTCGCCGCGATGATGGTCGCGCGCGGGATGACAACGAGCCGCTCACCCGGGTCGACGCTCACGCCTTCAGGAAGTCTTCCCTGGTAGGAGTCAGTGAGCTCGCGTCCGATGACCGCGACGTCTCCGTTGTCCAGCTCCCAGATGTCCGGGCAGCTGGCGTTGCCGGAGGTCTGGCCGAGCTCGTGCGACGACTTGCCCAGGCGGCGGGCGAAGGACGCTGTAGGGTCCGGTTCCCAGCGAACAGCCATGCATTCCCCGTCAATATGAGAAGAATCAGGGTGACAAAATGTAGCGCAGAGCGCACGAAGGGTCAAGGGAGTTTGCCGACAGGACCGCTTTGCAGTTTCTCATCTGATGTGCTCAATCGGAGTTCCCGAATCCGAATTCGGTCGGGTGAATTCCACGAAATCGCGTCATGTCCGACTCACGGCCGGAGGGCGATGCCGCCGTGGTGGCATCGCCCTCCCCCGGCGTCACCTGGGCCCATCGAGGGCCAGGACATCCGTGATCGCTGGGTTAACGGTCTACGTCCCCCCTCGGACACCAGTCGAAGGGCCCCTGTTCATCAGGGGCCCTTCGCTTTGCATCAGGAGCGGGCCCTCGCCGGGGAGGCGGGGGCCCGCTCTGTCGGTGTCGGTGGACTCGCGGAGCACGGGTTCGCTGTTGAGGCGGTGGGCCGATCGGCCCGCCGCGATCCGGGCGGCTCCGCCCCGCGTCCCCTCGCAACCGGCGCCACGCCCGGTCCGGCCCGGCCGCACGATCCGTCAGAATCGCCACGGCGGCCGGCAGGAAGGCGAGTGGACCCCGGGCACGGGCGTCGGTCCGCGAAGGGGTGAGCCCTGCGGCCGGTTCAGACCCGGTGGGTGTCGCCCAGGGCGCTCTCGATGCCCTGGACCATCCGCCACAGCGGGGCGCGGCGGCTGGCGACCAGGACCACCACGTCGTCGGCCGCGTCCTCGCCGTCCGGGGCGGAGTCGGCCGGTCGGTCGTTCCAGGTGCTGGTGACGAAGGCCATCGCCGCGTCCACCTCGGCCACCCAGTCGCTCTCGCCGCCCGAACGCAGCCAGGTGCGCAGGGCGTGGTTGTGCGCGGCGACCACGGCGGCGGCGATCACGTCGGCGCGCAGCGGACCGTCCGGGCGGTCGGCGAAGCGGCCGCGCAGGTAGGCGGCGAGGGTGTGCTCGTAGCGCCAGACCACCGAGAGCTCGTACGCCCGCAGGCCGGGCACCTTGCGGGTGAGGCGGTAGCGCTGGACGGAGAAGGAGGGCTGCTCGGCGTACATCCGCAGGACCAGCCGGGCGGCGGCGCAGGCGTACTTGACCGGGTCCTCCTCGCCGGTGCCGGAGTCGAGGAACTCCGTCATCTCGGCGAGGCTGCGCTCGTGGTCGGGGAAGACCACGTCCTCCTTGGCCGGGAAGTAGCGGAAGAAGGAGCGCCGGCCGACGCCCGCGAGCGAGACGATGTCGTCGATCGTCGTCTGCTCGAAGCCGCGGTCCAGGAAGAGCTCGAAGGCCGCGGCCACCAGCGCCTCGCGCATCGCCGGCTTCGAGGGCCCGTCATTCATCGGCAGGTCCTGCTCTTCCTTCTCGCTCATTCTCCGGAACTTAGCATCGGTGCGACGTGTCGGCCCCGACGGCCGGGCGGCTGATCCATCCGGCCGTCGGGGCACGTCAGAGCGCCGTTACGGGAGGTTGCGGGCCATCACGATGCGCTGGACCTGGTTGGTGCCCTCGTAGATCTGGGTGATCTTCGCGTCACGCATCATCCGCTCCACCGGGTAGTCCCGGGTGTAGCCGTAACCACCCAGCAGCTGCACCGCGTCCGTGGTCACCTCCATCGCCACGTCCGACGCGAAGCACTTCGCCGCCGCACCGAAGAACGTCAGATCCGCGTCCCCGCGCTGCGACTTCGCCGCCGCCACGTACGTCATCTGCCGCGCGGCCTCCAGCTTCATCGCCATGTCCGCCAGCATGAACTGCACACCCTGGAACTCCGCGATCGCCTTGCCGAACTGCCGACGCTCCTGGACATAGCCCTTCGCGTAGTCCAGCGCCCCCTGCGCGATGCCCACCGCCTGCGCCGCGATCGTCACCCGGGTGTGGTCCAGCGTCTTCATCGCCGTCTGGAA
>NZ_JBICZB010000027.1:96995-102285 GCF_043201815.1 Kitasatospora sp. NPDC048296 | reverse complement strand
GCGACGATCACCCTGATGAACTGCGCGAGCACCCCAACCGCTCGTCACGCCAGGGCCGATGACCTGCACGAATCACGATGAAACTTCCTCATTGTGAACCTGCCCGCCCAGGGAATGGACCTGTTCGGCGAATCCCAGAGCCCGGTCACACGAGTCGAGGTCTCCCAGGCCGGCGAAGGCCTCGGCTTGTACGGCGGCCACCCAGTGGCGCGTCGAGAGTTCCCGCTCCCCGTGCTTGGCCACCTCTGAAGCGGCATGCAGCATGGGGATTGCCTTGTCGAACCGTCGCTCGTAGAGACTGATGAAGGCGTGCCGGGTCAGGGCGCAGGCCCAGAGGTCATAGGCGCCGGCCTCGCGAGCGGCACTGGAGGCCAGGGCGTAGCAGTGCGAGGCATCGGTGTAGCGGTTGCTGTCGAAGAAGATCTCGCCGGCAAGCTGGAAGAGGTTTGCAGAGTGGATGCAGAGCTGCTTGTGCCCAGCTACGTTCTGGGTCCGTTCGAAAGCCTCGATGAGCGCGCTGAGCTGTTCTCGAACCATCGGGTAGACCGTCGACTTGGCGCGGGCGAACGAGAAGCTCTGCCACAGGTGCGCGTTCACCTGGCCGTGCACGCCCGAATCGGCGGCGGACGGACCGCCCGGTTCCACAGTCTGCCCCGAGCCGAGGGGCGGCAGCGTGACCAACGTGCCGGTGATGCTCAGCATTTGAAGGAACTCGCGACGGTTCATTTCGTCAACTTGATCCGCATCTAGGTAGATCCAGGGAGCCGGAGAGTCGGCTGAGATGATGACCCCTGCCTCCGGAAGGGCCGCTACCGGATCACCGTCGTGCGGCCGCGGCCGGAGTAGGGCTTCGAGCTCCGCGGTGGTGACCTTCAAGAGCCGGGCGAGCCTGGGCCGGAGGTGGGGCTGCGGCTCGGTCTCGCCGCGCTCCCAACGGGCGACCGTCGAGCGGTCGACGCCGAGCGCTTCGGCGAACCTCTCCTGACTGTAGCCCAGGGCCTTTCGCTGTCGTGCCAACTGTTGCCTGGTGGCCGCCATGCCTGTTGCCCTTCGCTCTGCCGAAGCAATGGTCCAGGTCAGAGCTCCTGGTGCATCGAGTATGCATCAGAGGCGCACCCGAATTGCTCTGGTTCGCGCCAACTCCCTCTTGTTTCCTGGGTAGCGCGGCAAGCGTGCCGCGACGAGAACGCGCGAAGGCGCATGGTCGCCGAGGCTTCGGCTTGGAGTGGAACGGCTATGAGTCCGCTGAACACCGTGATTGTGCCGGTGCTCTGTGAATGGGACGTCGAGGCAGACCTCGGGGCGGTGCCTCTGGCCCGCCGAGAGGTCGTCCAACTCGTTCGATCCTGGGGTGTCCCCATAACGGAAGATGCGGCGCGCGACGTGGAGCTGTGTGCGGACGAGTTGCTGGCCAACGCCGTTGAGCACACGGGCGAACAGTGTCGTGTGGCAGTCCGGTGGACCGGCGTGCGCCTGCGGGTTCAGGTCTCGGATTCGAGTCCGAGGCCGCCGGACAGGAGCACGGCCGACGACGCGGCCATCAACGGGCGTGGCCTTCTCCTGGTGGAGGCATTGGCTCACTCCTGGGGCTGGTACCCGGTGGAGACGGGCAAGGTGGCGTGGTTCGAAGTCGCGCCCGACCAGACCGTGACGGGGGACGCACGGCTCGCCGCCCTCGTTCTCGCGGCTCAGGTTCGGGCGGAGCAGCCGGGGCGGACCTGTGAGAAGGAGCCTGAGGCGGAGGTCGTGCGGTGACTCCCTCCACCTTGTCGCGGTACGAGGTCCGCCTGATCGACTCCCGGAGTCCCCATTTCGTCCTGCTGGAGTGCTGGGGGATCTACGACCGCGAGCAGCACGAATACGTGCGCGTTCCCGGCTCCTCGGACCGGATCAGGCGCTTCTACATCAAGTCGGTCGCCGAGGCGCACCTGCGTCACTCCGGCATCTATCCGAATTGCTCAACAGCGGAGGGGAAATGCACGACCTGATCGCAAGTCCGTTCCTCAACAGCTTCGTAGTGCTGCGACCGGGCCGACTGGAAGGCATCGAACTGCCCGAACGGCGGTTCCGGGAGCTGGAGCGCGCCCGCGACGCCGCGACCAACCTCCCGTTCTGGCTCGTGGCCGCCGCTCGCGCCCGCTGGGGCACGGAGCTGGCGCTCCGGTCAGCGACTGAAGCGGTCCTGGTCCGCGACGCCCCGAGGTACGGGCACAGCCGCGCGAGCTGGGAGATCAACCTTGGCTGCGACCTCGACTGTGAGCACTGCTACCTCGGGGAGAAGCGGTTCGCCGGTCTGGATGAAGAGGGCAAGCGCCGCCTGCTGCTGATCCTGCGGGACGCTGGGATCGTGTGGCTCCAGATCACGGGGGGCGAGGCGCTCATCGACCCCCACTTCTCCGCCTCGTGCCGGCTCGCGCACGAGCTGGGAATGATGATCGAGGTCCTGACGAACGGCACGCGACTGCCGAATCCCGCCGTCCTGGAGGCGCTTGCCGCCAGTAGGCCGTATCGGGTCACCGTCTCCCTCTATGGGGCGACCGTGGAGACGTACGACTCGTTCACCCGTCGTCGGGGCACCTTCAAACGGGTCATGCGCGGACTGGCCGCCGGGATCGAGGCTGGCCTTCCCCTGCAACTGGCGTTGATCGTCACCGCACAGAACGCGCACGAGCACGACCGGATGCGCGCCATGGCGGACGAACTCGGGCTCCCCTACAAGGAGTACACCCACATGTCGCCGACGATCTACGGCGGCGCCGAATCGCTTGCCTCCCAGTCACCGGCCCACCTGAAGCCGCTCGGACGGTTCGAGGGCTGCAACGCGGGACACACATTCCTCCACGTCGACCCGCACGGAAAGGCCTCGATCTGCAAGGTCGGTCGCGATGAGCAGATCGACCTCATGGCCGAAGGCGTCCAGGGTCTTGCCCGGCTCGGCGGAATCGCCGACCGCCTCATGCTTCGCACCGGTGGCTGCTCCGGCTGCCAGCTCTCCGGAAACTGCTCGGTTTGCCGGCCGCTGGCCAAGCGCTACCAGGAGGCGAAGGCACCACTGAACACCTACTGCCAGCACGGACAGAAAGGAAACGCAGCATGAGCGCTGTCATGGTCGAGCTGACCACCACCCGACACGAGCAGGACGACGAGACGCTGGAGTTCATCGACAACATGGAGGACTTCGGCGCTGACGCCCTCCCCGGGTGCAGCGACGACAACCCGTACCGGTAAGGCGAATTCCCCCGGAGGCCGGCGGCGGTGGTGCCGTCGGCCTCCGGGCTGACTCTGAGAGCCTGGACACCGTGACCACCACCCGCATTCACTGGGCAGACCTGCCCGAATCCGTACACAAGGGCGTCACCGCCCGTCTCGGCACACCGATCGTTGCCACGGAGACCATCTCGGCCGGTTTCAACTCCGAGATCGCCGCCAAGCTCACCACCTCCAGCGGCGCTGTCTTCGTCAAGGGGATGCGGTCGAGCCACCCACGCGTGTGGACACAGCAGCGCGAGGCGGAGATCAACCACTACGTGGCAGGTCTCGCTCCCATGCTGCTATGGCATCTGGAGGTCGGCGGCTGGAGCCTCGTTGCGTTCGAGCACGTCGAGGCCCGCCACGCCGACTACAAGGTGGTCGGGGACCTGGAACTGATGGTCGACACCCTCACCCGGCTCGGCCGCACCCCATGCCCCCAGATGGAGCTTCGCCGTGCCGAACAGCGATGGGCAGCCTACGTGGACGACTCGGGGACGCTGTCGCGGTTCGCCGGAAATTGCCTGCTGCACACGGACCTGAACAACGAGAACGTGCTGATCCGGGGGAACCAGGCACTTCTGGTCGACTGGGCGTGGGCGACCCGTGGGGCCCCTTGGATCGACCCGGCCCTGTGGGTGATCTGGTTGATCGCTGCGGGCGGCCATAGCCCGGTTGCGGCAGAATCCTGGGCTGCCAGGATTCCCGCTTGGAGGCTCGGCGACCCTGCGCTGGTGAACGTCTTCGCGAAAGCTCAGGCCCGCATGTGGGCCGACATCGCGGGAAACGATCCGGACCCCTGGACCGCTGGCCTGAACCAAGCAGCTCAGCAATGGGCCCGCTTTCGAGAGGGCCGCTGAACATTCTGAGCCAGGTCAACCAGCCGGGCTGATGACTGTCAGCGCGACACTTCGCACCACGATCGGCTCGGCCCACCCCCGGCTGGCCGCGCGGCCGAGAGTGCGGTGCGAGCGCGACTGGCGCCTCTGATTGCCACGGAAGCGGCGCAGCCACCGGTGGCGGATCGCTTCACGAGGCCGGCGCAGGCGCGGCAGGTGCCTGGCCGGGGGACGGGGTCGCGGCACTCCTTGCATTCGGTGTACCGGGCGGTGGGAGGGCGCCCTGGGGTGCGGGGAGGCGGCATCTTGTGGTGCAGGCGGTACCCGAGAACGGCCGCCGCCGAGTGCATGGGGGTGGGCAGGCCGTGGAGCAGGGCTTGGGCCAGGTCGGCCGGGGTGCTGCCGCGTTGCAGCCATTGGGCCACCAAGGGTGCCAGCTCTTCTGCCTCGGATTGGCCCAGGCGTAGACGGGGTTCTGGGCGGATCACTCGGAACAGGGTGGCCACCGCTTCTTTGAGCTGTTCGTCCGGTGCCGTGGGCTGCTGGTCCGGGCACGGATTCGCGGCGGTGGCCGGGAGCGGGGGGAGGGTGGTTTCTTGGTCCGGTTTCTTTACTACAGGGAGGTCTGCGCATCCAGTGGTTGGTTCACCGGGCGCCGGGTGGGTGGCAGCCGGTGTCCTCACCCATGGGGTGTCGTAGACGTGGTTCTCGGTGCGAACCGTGCCGTCGGGCAACCGGATCGTTTCGACGCGGTAGAAACCGGCATCGGCGAGTTCCTTGAGGGCCTTGCGAATTGCTCCCCGGCCCTGGGGGCTGGTGTCGGCCATGTGACGGCCGTCCTCGCGCCAGTCGTCGGGGCGGGAGAGGAGGTCGGCGAGGAGGCCGCGGGCGGTGTAGCTCAACTTCCGGTACTGCAGAACGGAGTTGGGCAACACGGTGAAGTGACGTACGTGTTCGGTACGATGGACGCGCATCGGGAGTTCTGTCTCCTGGTGCCGGACCCCGGAGCGTTGGCGCGCTGCCGGGGTCGCCTTTTTCTGTTTGAGCACAGAACGTAGCACGACACCTGTCGACGCAACTGCCTTTTAGGGTAAAGGCGTTTATCGCATTAGGCTTGGGAGCCCCGGGGGGGGGGGGGGGGGGGGGGGGGGGGGGGGGGGGGGGGGGGGGGGGGGGGGGGTGGGTGTTTTTGTTGGAGGGCC